>NZ_JAFQXT010000003.1 GCF_017406825.1 Methanobrevibacter sp. | reverse complement strand
GCTCCAAAAATCAAAATTGAAATTTACGGCGGCATAAATGAATATAAATTTGCAAACCAAATACTCACCGGAGGAGCAGATCTGATTGGCAGTGATAACGGTTATGAAATTGTTAAGGCATACAAGGAATTAAGGGAAAACACACAGGTCAAACCGAAACCTATTACCTTAACCAAAAAAGATTAAAAAATTAAAAAATAAGGATTTACTCCTTATTTAACTTAGATTTTGACTGTTTTTGCTGCCTTGTTTAAGTATTTTTATCCATTGTATGTTATCTTTGCATTGACGTTGGCCTTTCATTTACTTTTATTATTTGGTAATGAAAAAAATTATACAAAAAAATTGACTTCCGCCCAAAAAAATCATTACTGTTTTTGTTTTAAAAGAATAATCAGAAAAAATAGAAATTGAATGCCATGGGCCGGACTTGAACCAGCGACATCCAGATCTTCAGTCTGGCGTTCTCCCATCTGAACTACCATGGCATATGGACCGAACGAGATTCGAACTCGTGATCTCCTCCACGTCAAAGAGGAATCATACCCCTAGACCACCGGTCCTATACAACATACTATAATTAGGTTAAAGTGATATATAAAGTTTTCTCAGTTGAATAGAACAAGCAGTATTAAAAAAATAAATTAAAATAAAATAAAAAAAATTGACCAAGAAAATGGCCAATAGATTTTATTTACAAAGCTTTTTTTGAAAATAACCAATTAGTAAATCTATTTGATTGCTAATTTGATATCTTCAGCTTTTACAGTTTTTCTACCAGCGTGGCGTGCGAAATTAACAGCTTTTTGTGCGATTTCGTCACCTTTTTCTTCTAATGCTTCAGCTAATGCAATTTTTGCATCATCACTAATTCTTTGTGCGCCAGCATTTTTTAAGATACGACCGACTGGTGCGATTGGTAATTCACTCATAATTACACCTCCAATTAAATGATAGTATATAATAGTATATAAAGGTATCGGTGAAAAATGGATATTAATCGCCTATATTATACCATAGTAACTATTACAATATGCTTTCGAATATTACAAAAAAATATAGATATTATAAAAATTTAAAGCATACAAATTAACAATAAAAACAAAATAAGAATAAAGCGAAAAATAAAAAATTATTCTTCAAGTAATTCGCTTATTAGATAAGTGGAGGTTGCTTCGGTTATTTTTACATCAACAAAAGTGCCTAACTCAACATTATCAACAATAACAGGAATATAAGAATTTGTTTTTGCAATGTATCCTCCCTTGGAACCTTTTTCGACGACAAGGACATTTTGAATGGAATTAACTAATTCTTTGTTTTCTTCTTCTGTTATCTCTTGTTTAAATTGAGATAAAAATTTTGATCTTTTCTTCATTATTTCAGGAGAAATTTCAGTCAATGAAGAGGATATGGCCCCAATTCTATGCTGATATTTTGATAAGTGTATCAAATTGGGTTTTATCTCTTCCAGCAATTTTACAGTTTCATTAAAATCTTCATCGCTTTCAGTCGGATAGCCGACAATAATGTCGACGGCCAGGGTCAGATTTGGGATTTCATTTCTAAATCTTGAGACAACATCCTTGTATTGTGATACTGTATGGCCCCTTCGCATGTCTGAGAGTACCTTATCACTTCCACTTTGAACAGGTAAATGAATGAAATCATATACCTTCGGATGTTTTATTGCATCGATGATTTCATCAACATCGTTTAAAATGTTTTTAGGATGCATCATTCCAACACGAACACGGAAATCTCCATCTAAATTAGCCACTTCTTTAATTAAATCAGACAGTTTTTCACCACTGTCACGGCCAAATGCTGCAGTGTCCTGGGCAGTCAATTGAATTTCACATGCCCCATTTTCGATGGCATCACGTGCTTCAGCAACGATTTCAGCAATCGGATAACTGTTCAGTGGTCCACGAGCAAAACGAGTGCAACAGAATGTGCATGCACCCAAACAACCTTCACAAATCTGAAGAATATGTATTAAACTATCGTCTTTAAGCTTGGGAACATTGACTTTGGAGTCTTTTGAAAAACCGGTTTCACGAATGACATCTCCGCAATATGTTGCATTGACCACATCAGCAGATTTATTTAACTGATGAGGACCTATCCATGAAACATCCGGGCCAATCTTGTCTAATTTTCCAGGATCGATTTCAACCATGCATCCTCCGACAATGATTTTTTTATCCGGAAAGTCCTGCTGCAACCTTTGAATCCTATAGGTCATTTTATCTTCAGTGGGCAATTTCACATAACAGGTATTCACAATGATTACATCGGCTTCATCGATACTGTCCACAATTTCAATGTCATTTTCAAGCAGATTGCCTGCTATAATCTGTCCATCAGCCTGATTAAATGTGCATCCATAAGATTCAATAAATACTTTCATGAGAATCCCTATTTGGTCTTTTTAAAAATGTTGCTGGTTAAGTCATAATCATAATTATTGAATCTGACCGGTTTTGAGTATACTCTTTTAATTACTCCCGCTTTTGCAAATCCAGAAGTTAATTTTCTATCCTGTGTCTTGATTACGTGAACCCTTACAATGTGATTTTCAATCTTGACAACATCTCCCGGGGCGATTTCAAAATCTCTCTCAAGGTCAAGCTTATATGAATCAACTTCGCCGTGCAAATCGACTGAAAAGCCTATACGTGCAGGAATTTCAACGGAAGTTGCCCAGATTGTATCCACATTTTCGAGCTTGGATTTATCCACCCTTTTATCTCCCACTTCAATACCTGTCACTTCAACCTGACCTACATCAGAAAGCAAAGCATCGCCAACCTGCAACTCATCACTAGGGGATAAGTCGATTGTAGTTTTATGAGATTTGTCCTGCTCGGAAATGATTAGTCTATACGGCCTAGGTTTTTTTAAGGAAACAATGTTTCTAAATACATGGCCACAATCCTCACATTTGAGCAGATATTCCTCGGTTAATTTCTTTTTAGTTGTTTTCTGTTTTGAATTTATAATTTCAATGTCATCAGAACCACAAATTGGACAATCCATTTTTATGCCTCCTTAATCAGAATCATTCAGATAATGGTTTACCAAACCGCCATCCTCTAAAATAGATAACATGAACTCTTTAAACGGTTCGAAGGTTTTTGACTCTCCAGTAGTTTCATTGACCAGTGTTCCTTTTGACAGGTCAATGCTTATGATGTCCCCATCTTTAGCCTCAATATCTGAAACGATTACCGGAAGCCCGATGTTGATTGCATTTCTATAAAAAATCCTTGCAAATGATTTGGCCACAATAGCGCTTACACCGGCAGTTTTAATTGCAACAGGCGCCTGTTCTCTTGATGAACCGCAGCCAAAGTTTTCATCAGCCACTATGACATCTCCCGGCCGAACATTTTGTGTAAAATCGGGCCTTTCACCTTCCAATACGTGGTCTGCCAGATCCTGCGGATTAAATGTTCTCAAATATCTTCCGGGAATAATTACATCAGTGTCGATATTTTCCCCAAAAGTCCATGTTTTTCCTTTAATAACATCCATAGCCATCACAATAAGAATCAATTAATAAAAAAAATAAAGTATTCGGGAAAAATCCCAAATACGAGTTAAGGTGATTGTTTGTAATTCTAATCCATATTTATTTTAAAGGTTTTGCAAAATCTTTTTCCACACCTTCACGGTACATTGAATTGAATGTGCAGAATGGAATAATCCTACCGTCAGGTGTTGCATAATGAATAACGCATTTTTTAACCCTGTCCTGGTCGAAATTGAATGGATCCATAAAGTGCATGCAAGAAATAAGCATTGCATCTTTAGAAAAGTCTCCTAATGCTTCATAATCTCCTTTAGCAAAGACATTTAACAAGATTCTTGTAATATCCAAATCCTTAGGAGATCTGCTTGGATGAATCATCTTTGGAAGGTTTCCAGTTAAACCTGCTAAAACCCTTTTACGAGACCCAAATTTACCTTTTTTGAGTTTTTCATTGTATTCTTTTAATTTATCGAATAAATCTTCAACATCAATGAAATCAGTGATTGGAATTAACTTATCTTTTCCAGGACCCTCTGTCTTTTCTCTGAATACATAAGTAGCGATACCGCAATGCTCATGACAATTCAAAGTTACTTTAGCTGAATCATGGCCATCAAGCAGGGATATGAACTCCGCAATTGGTTCAACTGAAGATGGAGGGTAAAATGCACTTGTCGGAACCTGTCCGTCAGTTTCATCTTCAATAATCTTAACAAAGTCAGGAATGGTAATCCTTTGCTCTTCAACATGCTCTGATGGAGTCCTTCCTGAAAATGAAACCGGCTGGAAGTTAACACCATAAATGATATCATTATTGTCAAAAGCGAACTTGATAATCTCGCCGACTTGGTCATCATTGACACCCTTTACTAATGTCGGCACAAGCACAACACCTAAACCTGCCTTTCTACAATTTTCAATAGCTTGCAATTTATCCGGAAGCAAATCCCTTCCTTTGTTTTTAATATAAGGTTCAGGAGTTACACCTTCAAATGAAAGATAGACAGTATTCAATCCAGCAGCTTTCAAGTCTTTTGCCAGATTTTCTCTTTTAGCTATCCTAATACCATTTGTTGCAATCTGAACATGAGTGAAACCTTCTTCTTTTGCCATTTCAATAAGTTCGATTATGTCTTTTCTAACAGTAGGTTCTCCCCCGGCATATTGAATAGCAGGGCAAGGATGAGGCTTCAGACTCCTTAAATTTCTAAGCATCTGCCTGATTTCATCTTTACTAGGCTCATACAGAAATCCTGCTGCTGCAGCATTTGCAAAACAGACAGGACATTTTAAATTACACCTATTTGTCACGTCAATTAATCCCAATACAGTAGAAGTTTCGTGTTTTGAGCATAATCCGCAATTATCTGGACATGCCGCAGTATCTTCAACACAAGGATTTTCAACACCTGTGACTGAAGGCACGAACTGTTCCACTTTATTATATAAATCTTCATTACTCCAATAAGTGTTAACAAACTCCCCATGCTCATCACAAGTTTTTTTGATGAATATTTTGCCGTCTTCATCAAATACTTCTGCATCTAAAGTCTTGCCACACTCAGGACATAAACTTTTTGTTGTTTTTATTTTCAAATAATCACCTTTTTCATACTAATCCCAATTAGTACAAGCTTACATAATATAATATATTTAAAACAATTTAATATTTAAATATTATTAATTGTAATATATATGTATAATTTGTAATACAAAGGAGTAAATTCAATGGCACTGACAGTTCAAGTGATTTTAATCGCATTTTTAACAACCCTCTATTTTATTCTTCCGGCCTATTTTTCAAATGGTGGTGCGCTTGCCTTTGGAGGCGGAACACCAATTGATTTTGGAAAAATCGACTCAAAAGGCCGTCGCTGGATTGGAGATGGCGTTACCTGGAGAGGATTGGTTGCGGGGACAATAATCGGAACAGTGACCGGTGCCGTACAAGGCTATATTGCTCCTATGGTCATTCCATTGATTGGGAATAACCTTATCACTCCCATAATAACCTATGTAAACAGCGGAATCCTTATTGGATTTTTGCTTGGATTTGGAGCCATGCTCGGTGATGCGTTAGGCAGTTTTTTAAAAAGAAGACTTGGAATCGGAAGAGGAAAACCTGCACCGATTCTTGATCAGCTAGATTTCATAATAGTTGCCATAATTCTAGTTTTACCATTCGTTAGAATCAACTGGATATTTATTGTAATGGCAATCGCCCTTACATTAATAATACATATTATAGCCAATACCTTCGCTTATCTTCTTGGTTTGAAAGATGTGTGGTATTAGGACAGATATTTTTCCATCATAACGGCAGTTCCGATAGCCGGAGCCACAGTACATTCATCATCTGATAAAATATCTCCCATGGATTTGACTTTCAAGCCTAAAAGTTCTGCCGCCTTTTTATCCAGAATGTCTTTTCCAAGGCCGGTTGTAACAATCAAATCAAGGTTTTGAGTTTCAACAACCTGTTTCAAACCGTCTGCAATCTGTTCAACTTGCTTTTGATGTATGAATCTGGACATCTCAACAATGTCATCCATTGACAGCATTTCCAAATCTGCACATACAACGCGGGCTATGCGTTTGGCACAATCCGCTTTGGATTTTCCTTCACCGTCAAAGGTATCGCAGATATAATCCTTTTCACTGATCAGATCCAAAACCATATAAACATCCGCAGTTTGGGCAAACAATTCACTGGCTACACGATATTCTTTTCCGTTTAGTTCAACTTTATCAAGAAAACTTGCAAGATTGGTTCTCAATGTTCCAGTGTATACCAGTTCACCTGTTGCGGACCTGTCAAAATCGGATTTGCCTATTGCGCATTCCTTACCGTCCTTAATGGGAATGATGTCTGTTGTTGTGCTTCCGGTGTCTATGAAGATGCAGTTGTCGGAAATCAGTGTGGCAATCTGTGCAGTTGCAATCCAGTTAGCCGCAGCGGCCTTGAGAGGGGTTTTTTCAATATCCTCTTTGGAAAGCATCCCATCAACCCCAACATAAGCTATCGGGCACTCGAATGTGTCTTCGCATTTCCGCATAACATCCAAAACGCCATCCTTTTTGGTATCATAGGCGTCAACCAGTTCCGCAGTCATTGAGATGCCGACAGCATCAATTTCAGAAAGGGGGCAAATGTTTTCAATCAGTTCTATCAATACTCTTGACAAATCATCGTTATTGCTCCACATCGGAAGATATGCAAAATCGACTTCTAGATTTCTGATCTCACCGTCTTCAAAGTCGATGACCGCCAGGTCTGTGTTTGCACCGCCAATGTCAAATCCTGCTATTTTCATGTTATGCCCTCCTGATTTCCAGTGATTCACCGGATTTTACAAATTCGATTTCGCCATCTAGAGAAATATCCAAATCGTCAAGACTTATTTCACCGTCAAGCAGTTCAATGATGCTTTTTCCTATGTTGAAGTTAGCGATTTTGGCCAATCCGACATAAGGGGTTGTGAATCTTGAGTTTATTTCCAAAAGATAAACTGAATAAACATCCTTTTCATCGGAATTGATGATTAAATCCACTCCGACAAAACCTCTCAACCCATCAATCGCTTCAACAGCGTTTTTAGCTATATCAAACGCTTCATACTTATATTCGCTTTCATAAGGAATTTTTCCACCCAAATAGGTTCCCTTTTCATCCTTAAGTTCGACAAATTGTTCATTTAAACTTATTGGAATGGCTTTCTTGCCGTCTGATATCAGACTTACGCTGACATCTGTTCCCTTGATGAATTCCTGAACGATGATTCTGGAGCCCGGCGGGAAAATGTTTTCCAAATCATAGGATAAATCTTCAATGTTTTCAATAACAACAATATTTTCACAATCCACCCCGATTAACGGTTTAATAATTAATTTTAGTGGAGTTAAAGGGTCTTCAGCCTGCCATTTTTCATGCAGATTCTCAATTGCCCTTTTCCAGTATCCTTTTGGATCTATTTTGAACCTGAATGACCTTGGCTGAGGAATAGTGATTGGAAGTGATTCATAAGTTTCAAACTTATCGGAAGTCTTAAAGCAGGCTTCAGAAGTTGAAGTATATGTTTTTACGTTGTTTTCTTCCAAAATTTTAGTGATATTATATAAATTGTTGTCATTTTCCGCAGAAATGAAAATGGCTTTATTGAAATCTGCAGCATTATCCTTAAGCCAGTCAATAATATTTTCATCAATTAAAATCGGATTGACATTTTCATACTCTTTTACCGTATTTTCATAAGACTTATTGATGACCAGATCAATATTATAGTCTTTCAAATCATTCAAAAGTGAAAATATCAGTTCTTCAGCTTCAGAGATAATGCATTTGTCCTTTTCACCTGAAGCGGTGAAATATTCGAATACCAATATTGAATCATTCTTGCTTATCATATGTAATCATCATTCCGTTTAAGTTCAAATCATCAAATGGGAAACGCATATTTTCCCCGTCAAAGACCATGTGAATTAATGAGTCATTGTCCCTTTCAAACTCGCTGACAGTGACGTCTTCGGTAATCTGAGCCATCTTTCTTGTAAATGAACCCATGATATCTTCCGGAGCTTCAATGTTAAGAAGGCCTTTTTCATAATAATCTTCAATGGCATCAACCGTTAGTTTTGCAGAATCCCCCTGTCCATATGGATTCGGAGCATTTTTCATTTTATCTGCAAACTCCTTATCAGACAATATTCTGCGGGCATTTTCAAGAATCATTTCCTTATCCGAACCGACTAAAATATTGCCTCCAGCAGTTACGGTTTCAGGCCTTTCAGTATTATACCTTAATGTCAGAGCAGGCACGTTAAGGGTTATGGCCTCTTCCTGAAGTCCGCCAGAATCTGTCAGAATTAAAGTTGATTTCGAGGTCAGAAGCAAGAAATCAAGATATCCTATAGGCTTTATAATGTGAACATGATCGAGATTATTCAATTCATCGAATAATCCGAAGTTTTCCAATGTGTTTTTAGTTCTAGGATGTATCGGGAAAATGATGTTCATGTCGCTTAATTCCTTTAAAGCTGAGATAATGTTAATTACACGTTCCCTGACATCGACATTTTCTGCCCTGTGCATTGTCAGTGTCAGGATATTGTCCATATTCTCAATATCCAAATTGGCGAGGGACTCTTCCTCAAAACCTCTTTTTTTAGCAATTTCCAGGTGTCTGAAACATGCATCGACCACAGTATTTCCAGTGATGAGAAGATTTTTATGTGAAAATCCTTCAGCCAGAAGGTTGATTGCTGACTGTTCTGTCGGAATGAAATACATTGTTGATGTGACATCAGCAGCCCTCCTGTTTACTTCCTCAGGCATTGTCATGTCAAATGACCTGAGTCCCGCCTCGACATGGCCAATTGCAATGTGCAGTTTTGAAGCCACAAGTGCGCCTGCAAGCACCGCATTAGTATCTCCCTGAACCAGAACAATGTCGGGCTTTTCTTCTAGAAGAACTTCCTCAATTCCCTTCATCATCAAGCCTGTCTGTTTTCCATGAGTGCCTGATCCAACATGAATGTTGTAATCAGGTGTTGGAATCTCCAAATCCCTAAAGAAGTTATCGGACATTTCCTTATCATAATGCTGACCTGTATGTAAAACAATCTGGTCAATACCCCTTTTGGCTATTTCATCAATAATAGGAGCCATCTTAATAATTTCCGGCCTTGTACCTAGAATAGTTGCTATTTTCATATTATCACTAAATAATATATTAACTTAGATAGTTAAAAATCTTTATCCATGGGGGGAAAAATGAAGTCCATGAAAAAATCATAAACCATTAAAATCATTGAAAATAAGAAAAAATTGAGAGTGTTTGAAACATATATATTAATTAAAAAAAATAAGGGAAATGAGATGTTTAATCTCATTTAATTTTGTATTTCGTCCAGTTTGCGATATAGTGGAATATCTTTTTTCAGAAGAACAATACTGCTCCAGCAATCAAACTAAACTAAGTGATGAAATCGAAAGGATATGGCCCATGATTGGTATTGCAATAGTTCCTTCACATTCTCCTCCCAATCATACATGACCATTATTTCATTAACTAAACCAATTTCCTGATTTCTCCAAGATTTTTTTCGATGAATTCCTTATATTTTGGATTTGACAATATCCTATACTGCTTTATATTTGACTTTAAGTACGCCTCGCCCATGATCTTTTGAAGCTCGGCAATGTCAGTTTTTAAAATCAGATCCAACTTGTTTTTTTGATTTTCATCGAGATTGGACAAATGGGACTGAATCTGCGATTCGAATTTGGAAACAACGTTGGAATTTCTTTTTGCAAATCGCTCAATTAGAAATGATGGCGCTAATGTAAATAAGTTTTCATATTCCCTTACATCCTCATAAGTGATTTTCTCACCATTCATGCAGATCACCCAAACTTTTAATCATGGATTCTCGAATCGCATATTTTTTCTGAAGATTTGTCAGTGAATCGACAAGGTCGCGCCTAAACCTCTCACATGCATAATCATCATACCTGAATTTGATTCCGTCATATTCTATGTTCATCAATATCAGATATTCGGGTTCCATGACCTTAATGTATGCCCTTGGCTCATCTTCAGCAGGATTCAGCAATCGTTCCACTTCATCCAGCTCCATCTTTCCTATTGCAACATCCACAAAAATTCTCATCATTTTGCGAACCATATTCCATAAGAATGACTCCCCATAAATATCAACAAAAATTGGAGAGAGCGTATCATGCAGGTTTGGGAATTCCCTTTTGTGATAGTCGTTTAGATTAACTTTTGTGATTTTTATATCATCAATCGTTCTTGTAGTGGTTTTCTGGAAGCGTTTTGTGAAATTGGTGAAGTTGTGTGTTCCCTTGAATATTTCCGCACATTCATTCAGTTTGTCAATGTCCAAATCCTGGAACAGCATGTATCTGTATTGCCTCATCTGGGCATATCTAGGTTTAAAAGCATAGCGGACAGGAGCACTGGCTAAAATCTGAATATCATCAGGCAGGGAATTGTTGATTTCATTAACACGAACTTCCTTTTCGGACTGGAAACTTATTACATTACCTAAACTATGGACTCCCGCATCGGTTCTGCCTGCAATTCTGAATCTGGACTTTTTCAAGTCATCAATATAGTCCAATTTCCGTAAATGATAAATCAATTCCTCTTCAACCGTTCTTAAATTAGGCTGCCTTTGAAAGCCATGAAAGTTGGTTCCGATATATCCGATTTTTAATGCCGTTCTTTTCATTATATATAATATTAATCGTAATATAAAATAAGTTTTTAGAAAAAAATGAGGAGGAAAAGTAAATAGCTATTGCAGCTATTTACCTTGAATTATATGGCATACTATCGCTCTATTTATATTAATGTAAGTATGTAATCAAAAGTGATTTGTTGAAATAACATTGAGTAATCCAATTATTAGTTAATAGTAATACTCATATAAAATTTATCAAAAAGTTTTTTCGCTGAAATCCGATGAAATGATTGGATAATGGGAAAAAAATTATTTTATAGAAAATTAAGGAAGCATAAACGGTAAAATAATAAAACAATGCTGTACTCTTGGATTAAAAACTAGAATAATACTTTATATGATTGGTAAAATTCAATGGATTTTACAAAATTACTATTTAAAAAGGCAAATGGAAAAAATAATCCCCAATATTATTTTAAATAAAGAAATAACATCAAAATACGAATTAAAATAAGAATAAAATTAATAAAAACAAGAACAAAAGTATTACTTTTTTGAAAAATATTACTCCGCTTTCAGGAATTTGACCATATGGGTGGTTTCATCATAATCATCCTCTTCAATTGTGATTTCATAGCCGACTGAGGTCCAGAATGGAATTCCTGATTCGAGATATCTGTGAGTGTGCAGGTAAATCTTGTCATAGCCCTCTGTTCTAGCAAATTCCTCCATAGTGTTGACCAATCTGCGTGCAAGGCCATGGCGCCTGTACCTCTCATCCACCATTAATCTCCATATGCTTGCGGTATCCTCCTTTGAATAGAGGCCTTCAAGAATTTCATAATCGACATCATAAGCTCTGATGGCGGCCGTTGCAATAATTTTATCCCCCTCCAAAGCAATGTAAATGTTATTTTTGGACGGCAATATATAATAGTCTACTATCCCCTCAATATCATAATGGAACTTGGGAGTTGGGCCAATACTATATTCATTGAGAATCTGGGCATATAAAAACTCTTTAACTGCATCAATTTCTTCATGATTGTTTTTAACTTCTCTGATAACGAAATTCATAATATCCCTTAAAATTTTAAAAAAAATGAAATGAAAAGAGAATAATAATTTATTCTCTTATTCTTGTGCTGTTTCAGGATTGAGCAATTTTTCTACATTTTCACCAATCAAATCAAACAGCAGTACAACTATCAACAAGGACATACCAGGATAGAAAGCTAACCACCAATATCCGGAAGACAGGTAATTCATTGATTCAGATAAGATTACTCCAATAGCAGGTTCATGAGGAGGCAAACCGAATCCTAAAAATGTTATTGCCGCTTCGTGCATGATTGCATGAGGGAACATTAAAATAACACCTACAATGATTTGAGATATGATTAATGGTAAAATGTGTTTGGTTGCAATCCAAATTTTTGATCTGCCTAGGTTTTCGGCCAGATGAATATATTCCTTTGTTCTAATCTCTTTTACTTCGGATCTTAAAACTCTTGCAAGGGGAGTCCAATGAGTCAAACCTACACCCATGATAACACCATATACTCCACCACCAAACATGATGGAAACAAGAATAATCAAAAGGATATGTGGAATTGAACCGAATAAATCAATTATACCCGCAACAAATTCATCTGCAAATTTGTTGAAACTTGAAAACAGTCCTAAAATAATAGAAATACAAGTACTTACCGCTGAAGCAATAAACCCTACCATAATACTTAATCCAAGTCCCGCTACTGTTCTTTGAAACATGTCCCTTCCCATCCAATCGGTTCCGAAAAGGTGTTCCAGGGAGGGCATTTGATTAGCGTTTACAAAACTTGAGGGAATATCCCTAATGAAATACCCTGAAACGAAAATGGATACAATAAATATTATGGAAATTGCTATGATTACGAGAGTTTTTGTCCTAAGATTTGCAGAATATAAAAACCATTGCTTTTTATCATCCGCTTTTTGTTTTCTAATCATTGAACTCACTCTCCTTAATTCGCGGATCGATCAGGTAATATGAAATATCTGCAAGCAGGTTACCGACAAATACGAATATTGCACTAATAACAACGATTCCTAAGAATAACGGCACGTCATTCTGAAGACCCGCCGCCACTGCCGTTTGACCTATTCCTGGATATGAAAATACCTGCTCTACCATTACCGCACCACCGAACAATTCACTAAAAGACAGGAACTGTAATGTGATAGCCGGCAGCAATATATTTCTAATTCCATGATTTTTGACTAAATCCCAACCTTTTTCACCTCTGGATTTTGCAAATAATACATAGTCAGAGGATAAAACCTGAATTAATTCATTACGTGTGTACATAGCAATCGGCGCCAGACCGACTAAACTCAATGTCAATGTAGGAAGAACGAGTCTTGCCGCCCATTCCATGAATGTTGCATCGGTACTTTTAACACCAATAGGCACACCAAATCCGATTGGGAACCATCCTAAGTAAACTGAAAATACCATTAAAACAAGCATTCCAACCCAAAAAGATGGGGCAGACTGAATTGCATAACAGTAAACTTTAACTGCTTTATCAATCCATGATCCTTTATTTTTACCGGCCAATACGCCTAAAACAAAACCCAAAATCCCACTTAAAATCCAGGAAATTGCCATCAATACAACAGATGCCATGAATTTTTGAATGATAACATCCCTGACAGGAGCACGAAATATTAATGAAGTTCCCAAATCACCTTGAATCAAATCTAAAAGCCAGTGATAGATTTTAGTTTGTAAGGGGACACTTGTACCGAAATACTGTTCGAGAATTTGCCTTTGTGCTTGAGATACAGCAGCACCATTAAGATAAGCATTTACCGGGTCAATAGGGGATAAATCTAATAACACAAAACTAAAAATTGCAACTGCAATGATTAATATTATGAAACGTAAAAACTTGAAACCAAAATATTTTGCTAATTTTTGTTTATTCAATGAAATGAGCCCCCTTAAATTCTAAAAAAATAAAAAAAGGAAAAAATGTTTAAGCTGTGGAGTTGGTTCTAGTCCAATCACAGATATTAATTAAAACATCGTTTCCTAAACCATCAGGCTGATTACCAATATCAATGCCGTCTTTGATGAAGTAGTTGTAGTCATAGTTGACAAGCCATGCGAATGGAGCGTCTCCAGCAGGACCCCAACCTCCGCCGTTAACAAGAGCGGATTCAGACCATAAGCTGTTAGCAGTATCGAAATCGGTTGCATGCATTGCTTCTTCCATCAGTTTATCTGAATCAGTGTTGTTATATAAACCAGGGTTCATATAGAAGTCGTCTGCTTCTTTACTGTGGTATTGTTGATAAATTGATTTGTATGGGTCAGGGGAAGTTTGTTGCATTAATGCAGCTGAGCTGTACATGTTTGCATAGATTGTATCCCAGTCAGCACCAACAAGGTTTACTTCAATTCCGATTTCTTTAGCTTGTTCAGCAAATACAGTTGATAGTGATTGTCTGTCAAGATAATCCGGTGGGTAGTATAAGTCGAATGATGCTTTTACACCATCTTTATCTACAATTCCGTCACCGTCAGTGTCTTCCCATCCGCCATCTTTCAAGATTTGTTTTGCTTGTTCCACATCACCGTCTTGAACTTTAGCATTTTCGTTTGCGTAGTCTCTAGTGTCAACACTTGTGAATTCAGGAGTGGCGTGACCTGCAAATATTTCATCACACATTTTTTGACGGTCAATTCCGACATTTAATGCTTGTCTTATTGATTTATCTGCAGTTACGTTATTACCTATTTTGTAACCGGCTTCAGGACTGACCTCACCTGTGTCCTCAAGGTAAGGGAAAGATACACCTTGTGCCCTACCTGCTGATTTTTCAACGAATTGATAACCGTCAACAGTTTGGTTTAATGCAGAGGTTGCAACAGGCACAACATCTACTTGGCCGGATTTAGCGAGTTCTAACCATGTAGCTTCTTC
Source organism: Methanobrevibacter sp. (assembly GCF_017406825.1). GTDB lineage: Archaea > Methanobacteriota > Methanobacteria > Methanobacteriales > Methanobacteriaceae > Methanocatella. The sequence continues at coordinate 82,435 of NZ_JAFQXT010000003.1, read as the reverse complement.
AGGGAATAATAAGGTAATTTGAGTGAAGTATGGTTTATCTCCGTAGTAATTGTCATTTATTTTGAAAATAGCCTGTTGGCCTTTATCCCAGTGGTCCAATACATAAGGTCCTGTACCGACAGGGTTTTCGCCGTAAGTTTCATTGTCATACTCTTCAGGTACAATACCCACGTATCTTAAATCATAGATAAATGTTGATCTTGGTTCTACTAAAGTGAATTCTACACAGGTATCGTTTTTAGCGGTTACTTTTTCAAGATTGGTTAAATCCAAATCGGATTCTGTTTCTTTTGCAGTGTTGAATGTTGTTGCAACATCTTTTGCATCGAATGTTGAATTGTCTGAGAATTTAACATCATCTCTAATGTTTACAGTCCAGGTTTTTCCGTCATCGCTGATTGAATAATCAGTGGCCAAATCTGGAACAATATCTCCATTTTCATCTGTCTTAAATAAACAACTTTGTACTAAAGGATTATAGTTTTGGTGTCCGCATCCCCAACCGGTAAGTGGGTCGAAACCTGATGCAGGTTCCTTAATGTTACTGTGGGCTGCTACTGTTAAGTGTGTTGGGTCATCATCTGATGATCCGCCTATAAATGCAAAAGCAGCAATGGCCGCAATGAGAATGACTGCAACAGCACCTATAATCATCATTGTTTTCTTTTCCATATTTTTTCACCATTTTACTAAATAACCATATTAAAATAAAAGTATTACCTTTTACTGGAAAAATCCCCATTTAGTAATACTTATTATAAATATTTTAATATTAATTTGGTATTTATCTTAATACATATAAAAAGATATTTATTACTTTTAAGATTGACTTGATAATTAAATATCATCATAATTTACAAAGCAAAAAAATAAACAGTTAAGAAAAAATGATGTAAGAAAATATATACATTAACAAAAAACATTACCGCAAAAGTAATAATATGAACTATGAAATTCAATTAAAAGTAATACTTAACTAACTTTTAAATAACATCAAATTTAGATATTGGGATATGAGCATATCTCTTGAACTTAAAAATTATCTATCGGAAAATGGCGCCACTGAAGTGGGATTTGCCGACATAACCAATTTTACACCGAAAGAAGGATTGGAAATTGGAGTTGTCTTTTACATAACCTATCCGAAAGAGATAATAAGAAATATGCAGAATGCTCCAACACCCGAATATCTTCAGGAATTAATCAGCCTCAATACAAGATTAGATGCACTTGGAATGAAATGTGAAGAATTTCTAATCGATAAAGGATATGACGCATATGCCCAGACAAAAAAAAGGTTGGGAACCGATTTTGGAGAGTTCAATTCATTTGAATTGCCCCATAAAACCATAGCCACACGCGCAGGTCTTGGATGGATTGGAAAATCAGCATTATTTACAACAAAAGAATATGGATCAGCGCTGAGATTATCCTCTGTCCTAACAAATGCTCCATTGGATACCGGAAAGCCTATACTGAAATCAAAATGCGGAAAATGCATGGAATGCAAGGAAGCATGTTTTGGCGGCGCCATAAGTGGAAAGGAATGGAACTATAAACTCAAAAGAAACGACTTCTATGATGATAAGAAATGTGAAAAATATGCTCTGAAGATTTCAGAGGAAAACCTGGGAAAACCGGATACAGTATGCGGAAAATGCATTTTCGCTTGCCCGCATACACAAAAGTACATTAAAAAACTATAGTTTCACGGCATGGCGATACTCAATAGAAGGTGAATCGATTTCCAAACCTCGAATTTTTTTATCCATATGGACCGTTTCGAGTTCATCGTTAGTATCCAGAACCACCACGAAACCCATTTTTGTCCAATACCTTAAAGCCCCATCCAAATTTTTATGGGTATGCAAATAAATTTCGTTATATCCAACTACATATGCAAAGTTTTCAGCAATAGCAAACATTTTTGAAGCTAAACCGCATCGCCTGCATCTTCTATCTACAAACAATCTCCATATGCTGGAAGTGGTATCTTTTGAGTAAAAATGTCTGAATTCCGGAAAATCCTTGTCGTAAGCCCTTATTCCAATTGTTGCGATAATCTCACCGGAATCAAGGTAGGCAACAAAAAAATTATTTTTTTCAGGATTGATGTAATATTCATCCAAATTCATTACATCCTGATGCCATTCAGGAACATAATCATAGCCAAACTCCAATTTAATCATTTTAAATAAGAATTCCTGCACATCTTCAATTCCATCGGCACTTAATTCTTTAATGATAACATTCATGAAAAACACCAAATCTGAAAAAGTATTACTAATATTAAAAAGATTTATAATTAAAGTAATACTTTTTAATGATTTTTGAATAACTTTAATATTGATAAAGTACAAATTAGTATTTAAAAGTTATCATTTGATTTTCACAAAGGTGATTTAATGGAAAAAGTATTAGATGTTGAAAATGTTTCAATTTCATTCATTCAATATACAAAAGGTTTAAATCAAAGAGATTTAAAAGTTATTAGCGATTTAACCTTGGATATATCTGAAGGTGAAATATTGGCCGTATTGGGTTCAAGCGGTTCCGGAAAAAGTCTGCTGGCACATGCGATATTCGGGATATTGCCGGAAAACGCAAACCTGAACGGGAACATTAAATATAATGGTAAAATTTTATCACAGGAAGATAAAGAGAAACTGAGAGGAAAAGACATTGTGCTCGTGCCCCAATCAGTTAACTTCTTAGATCCTTTAATGAAAATTTCAGACCAGGCCATAGGTCATGTCGAAAGCGAAGAAGAGAAAAAAGTAAAAAAACAAAAACAAAGGGAAATATTTGAGCATTACAATTTAGGCCCAGAAGTAGATGACATGTATCCATTCCAGTTATCCGGAGGGATGGCGAGAAGAGTACTCGTTTCAACAGCATTACTATCCGACCCGAAACTTGTTGTGGCAGATGAGCCTACACCGGGACTTGATGAAAAGACAGTACAGGAAACCTTAAATCACTTTAAACACATGAAAGAAGATGGAATCGGAGTACTTTTAATCACACACGACATACATGCGGCACTGGAAGTGGCAGATAGAATTGGAATATTCTACTCAGGCTATGTAATAGAGATTGCCCAGAAAGAAGACTTTTCAGGTGAAGGAGAAAACCTGCTTCACCCGTACACAAAGGCCCTGTACAAGGCACTGCCGGCAAACGGATTTGAAATAATCAAAGGCCATCAGCCGTTGCATGGGGAAATACCAAAAGGCTGCCCTTACTATGACAGATGCGAAATGAGATTTGACAGATGCAAAGAAGAAAGGCCTGAACTACTGGACCTTGGAAAGAAAAGAGTCAGATGCTTCAAATATGAGGATGGTGTGAAAGATGGAGCTTAAAGCAACAAACATCTCATTTAAATATCCTTCAGCAAAGAAATACCTATTGAAAGATGTTAACCTTGAATTGGACAACAAAAAGATTATTGGATTGATCGGTGACAGCGGTAGTGGGAAATCCACATTATGTAAAATCCTATCAGGCTATGTTACAAAATATGAAGGAAGCGTAACATTCGACGGACAGCCGCTTCCTAAAAAAGGGTTCAAACCTGTTCAATTAATCTATCAACATCCTGAAAAGGTAATGAATCCAAAATGGAGAATGAAACAAGTCCTTGAAGAATCATGGAATGTTAAAGATGAAGATTTGGCCGAATTCGGTATTCAGAAAACATGGTTAACAAGATTTCCGCAAGAATTATCCGGGGGAGAACTTCAAAGATTTTCCGTTTTAAGGTCCCTCAATCCGGATACTAAATTCCTGATTGCTGATGAAATGACCACAATGCTTGATGCAATAACACAAGCACAGATTTTGGATTCAGTTTTGAAAATCATCAAAAAAAGAAAAATGGGATTCCTGCTTGTAAGTCACGACATGTCTTTAGTAGAGACCATTTGTGATGAAAAGATATATCTGAAAGATATTAATGGTGCCTAACCATTAATATTCATTAATTTTTTTATCTGCCAGTCAGCCCACACCATAGTAATATTATTGGAAACAACTTCGCCCAGAACAATGCCCATCCATGCTCCCCAGACACCATAACCTAAGAAAACACCTAATAAAACCGCAAAAAATATTGTAAATCCTGTTTCCCTCATGATTGTCTGAAACATTGCGGTTATGCCTTTGCCTATGCCCTGGAAAACATATGTTGAAGCGACACCCACAGCCATTGTCGGATAATATATTACAATCCATGCCAAAAAGCTTGTGAGTTCCGCAGCTATCCTTACGCTAGTTCCTGTTGAAGCGAAAACTGATGCGATATCTCCTGCAAAAACGTTTGTCAGAATCGCTACGATAAATGCAATGACAATTGAGACCTTCATTGCATACCTGTGGGCAATCTGAATGTTTTCATATTTTCTAGCGCCGTAATTAGCGGCGATGACGCTGATTAATGCTGTTCCTATTGCCAGCAGAGGTGTTGTGCCGATGGTGACTATTCTCCAGCCGGTCGAGTAGACTGCAACCGAATCTGTTGAACCGACGAATGTCAGGAGCGCCGAGAAAACCGCGGCAAAAAATGCATTGTTCAGAAGCTGGACGCTGGCGGGAATTCCCACTTTAACAATGTCCTTTGAAATGTCTTTTTCATAATTGAAATTACTGAAATTGGGCTTCAGATACGTGTCTCTTTTAACATAAAACCAGTTCAGTAAAATCAAAATCACGAATATCGATGAGATGATTGTTGCAATGGCTGCGCCCCTAACACCTAAATTCAGAGCATAGATGAAAATAGGATCCAATATCATGTTCAGGATTGCCGAAGCAATCATTGCATACATCGGCCTTGTAGTGTCGCCTTCGCCTCTAAAGATGCCATACAAAGCATTGGACAGGATGATGAAAACAGATCCTAAAATAATAATCATTCCATAATCAGTGGCATATCCGATTGTCTGACCCGCTCCCATTGCATTTAAAATCGGATTTAAAAAGACCAATAAGGCAGCTGTAACCACTAATGAGATGATGATATCAAGCATTATCGAATGAACTGAGGCATTATCCGCTTTTTGTTTGTTTTCCTCACCAAGATACTTTGATAATGCAAAGGCGGCCCCCGCTCCTAATCCGTTTCCAAAACCTATTAGAATCATAAATATTGGTGTGAAAAATCCAACACCTGCAAGGGCATCGGCTCCAAGGCCTGAAACCCATGCGGCATCAATTAAATTATAAAAACTGGAAATAAGCAATGAAACAATCAAAGGTATTGACATTTTTATTAATGCATTTCTGGGGTTTTCAAGCATTAATTCGACATTATTTTGAGAATCATTACTTAACATACATTATTAAAATTGAAATTTATTTAATATAAATTTAATTACTTAAACAGTTACCAACGGATATCCACACCATGATGTGAATAGTTATTTTTAAATACTTAAAAATATAAAGAAGTAATCGTAATATCTTTAAATTAAAAAGTATTACTTAATTGATAAATTAATATAAAATAGTAATACCGAGCGGATATTACTTTAGATTTTTAACAAACATAATTTTTAAATGAGGAAAAAAAATGGAAACAAAATACATTATAGGTGCAGTTATTGCGGTTCTCGCAATAATTGGTATAGGTGCTTTTGCTTTAGGAGGAGGCTCCACCGAACATGCTCCAAACGAATTGGTAGCTTGTGTAGCCGCTCACGGCGAAGAACCTGAATATGGTTTTGACCCAATGCACGGTTGGGGATACCACGATTCAGGAACAGACCCTCTTATCCAAAGTACAATTCTAAAAAGAGACAAAGACAATAATTTCGTGAATGACCTGGCTACAGATTATGAAATTTCAAGCGATTTGAAAACTTATACAGTTACAATCCGTGACGATGTAAATTTCACTGACGGTTCCAAATTAACCGCAGGAGACGTAGCATTTTCATACAACAAAGCAAAAGAGTTAGGTGAAGGAGCTGACTTGAGTTCCATGGAAGAAGCAAAAGCCGATGGAGATAAAGTAGTATTCACTCTTAACAAAGCAGACTCTACATTCATTAACAAATTAACAGATGTTGGAATCGTGCCTGAAGCTAACTATGATGAAGATTCATACGGTCAAAACCCTATCGGATCAGGACCTTATAAATTAGCTCAATGGGATAAAGGACAACAATTTATCCTAGAGAAAAACCCTGACTACTATGGTCAAGAACCATACTTCGATAAAATTACCAACTTATTCCTTGACTCCGATGCAGCATTTGCAGCAATCAAAAACGGGGACTTAGATATTGCTGAAGTACCTGTAGCATATGCAAATGAAAAAGTTGACGGTTACCACATGGAATACTTCGATTCTATCGATGTACGTGGAATCTCATTACCTACCCAAATGGATGAAGGAAAATTATCCGCAGACAATTATACAATTGGTAACAATGTAACCGGTGACCCTGCTATAAGGGAAGCATTGAACATGGGCATCAACAGAAGCGCATTAATCGAAGGTTCCTTGAATGGATACGGTGATGAATCATACAACGGTGTAGCCGACCAATTACAATGGTCATTTGAGCCAACATATACTGATGGAGACATTGACGGAGCAAAAGATGTTCTTTCAGCTGCAGGATGGGAAGATACTGACGGTGACGGAATCGTAGAAAAAGACGGTCAGAAAGCTGAATTCTCAATCTACTACAATTCAAAAGCAACAGAAAGACAAGCTATTGCTGTAGCAGTTGCAGAACAAGCTAAAGAGATTGGTATTGAAATCACCCCTGTAGGTGGAAGTTGGGATGACATTACCCCTAATTCACTCAGCCAAGGAGTGGTATGGGGATTCGGTTCAGCAGACCCATTCTCAATCCAACATCAATACGATTCAAGAGTAGCTGCTCAAGGATTCGATAACCCAGAGTGCCTTAATGATTCAGCAGTGGACTCATTAATCGACGCTGCAATGGCACAAGACCTTGAAAGTTCATACGCTACCTGGTCTCAAGCATCACAACAAGCAAACTCCAACTATCCTTACTTATGGATTGGAACAATGGACTACACATACTTCGTAAGTGATGACTTAGACATTTCCAACAGCACACACCTCATCTACCCACACGGTGGAGACATCTGGGGTAACATCTACGATTGGAAACGTATAAATGCTACTGAAGCATAAATATCTAAATTTAAAATGATTTATTTTATATAAATCATTTTTTTACTTCTTTTTTAGAACAAGTTTTTTACAGACTGGAGATGATTAAGATTAACACTAAAAAAATAGCTAAATTTTTAGGATTAAAAGCTATTAGATTACTGATTTTATTAATTGTTATTGCAGCAATTAGTTTTATTATGATACAAATGTCTCCAATTGACCCTGTTCAGGCATATCTTGGTCAAAGAATCGTTAGTCAGGAACAATTAGCAATAATAGGAGAATATTGGGGGACAAATTTGACATTAGGTGAAAGAGTACTGGGTTGGCTTCAGACATTGGCATCAGGAAGCATGGGTTTTTCATTGATTTATAGAGTTCCCGTAACCGAAGTGATTGTACAGAAATTCACCTCATCATTTATTCTTATGGCAGTTTCATGGATTATATCTGCAGTTGTAGGTTTCGGATTAGGAGTTCTTGCAGGTGCAAAAGAAGGAAGCTGGATAGACAAAGTTATTAAAACATACTGCTACATATTACAATCCACACCCACCTTCTGGATAGGATTAGTATTTTTAATGGTTTTTTCCGTTTATCTGGGATGGTTCCCTATAGGACTTTCAGTACCTATCGGCCAACTGTCAGACACAGTGACATTCTGGCAATGGTTATACAGACTGATATTGCCGGCAATAACATTAAGTATTGTAGGAATCGCATCCTTAACAATGTATACTAGAGATAAGCTCATCAGCGTCAAGAAAAGTGATTATTTCCTATTTGCACAAGCTAGAGGTGAAAGCTTTTGGGGAATCATAAAGAATCACGGAATAAGAAACATTCTTCTTCCGGCAATCACAATTCAGTTCTTATCATTCAATGAACTGTTTGGCGGAACAATACTTGTCGAACAGGTATTCGCATATCCTGGAATCGGACAGGCTGCTGTTGCTGCGGGATTAAGATCTGATGTTCCATTACTGTTAGGTGTTGTTATTATCAGTGCCATCTTCGTATTTGCAGGAAACTTTATTGCAGATGTGATTTACCAATATGTCGATCCTAGATTAAGGAGTGAGGACAATGACTGAAACACCTTGGTATAATAGGGGCCTTTTCAGTTCCCTGAACTTAAGGCAAAAAACACTTTTGACAATAGGGCTGACCGGATTCGTTTTAGTAATCATTTTCATTAATGGAATGATGATAGACGCCAATCTGCCTACAGATTTTGCCGTGAAAATGCAACCTCCTTCATTTGAACACCTTTTCGGTACCGACTGGATGGGAAGAGATATGTTCATTAGGACACTAAAAGGTTTAAGCTTGAGTATCATGATTGGAATAGGCGCATCAATAATTTCAAGTATAATAGCTACAATCTTGGCGGTCATTGCAAGTATCAACAGCAAATGTGATGAATTCGTATCATGGTTAATCGATTTATTCGCATCAATACCTCACATACTGTTAATCATGATGATTTCAATCTCATTAGGTAAGGGGGCCTTTGGTGTAACGATGGCCGTTGCGTTTTCACACTGGGTGAACCTGACAAGAGTATTGAGAGCGGAAGTGCTTCAAATCAACACATCCGAATATGTTGCATTATCCGAAAGATTCGGTAAAAGTAAATTGTGGATTGCAAAAGAACACATCATACCATTAGTGCTTTCACAGATATTCGTAGGAACCTTGCTTGTATTCCCACATGCAATCATGCACGAGTCAAGTGTAACATTCTTAGGATTTGGTTTATCTCCACATGAACCTGCAATCGGTATAATTCTATCTGAATCAATGACATACCTTGCAATGGGAGCATGGTGGTTGGCATTCTTCCCTGGAGTTGCGCTGCTGATAGTTGTACTGTTGTTTGATATTTTAGGAGACAATTTAAAACGATTATTTGATCCTTCAGAGGCGAATAAATGATTTTGGTGATATTATGGGAAAATTACTAGAAGTGAATAATTTATCAATATCTTTTACACAGTATGTTCAAGGATTGAATAGGCACGACAGCAAGGTCATATCAGATTTGACCATTGAGGTTGATGAAAGCGAGATTGTTGCAGTATTGGGTTCCAGCGGTTCAGGTAAAAGTCTTTTGGCCCATTCAATATTGGGAATCTTGCCGTATAACTCGAAAGTGACAGGAGAAATCAAATACAAAGGCCAAGTTTTAGACCAGGAATTGAAAGAACAGATAAGAGGCAAAGAAATTTCATTAATTCCCCAATCAGTGAACTACTTGGATCCTCTCATGAAAGTATCCGAACAGGCCATTGGCGAATGTGAAGACGAAAAGGAACATGCCGAAAGGAAAATAATACAAAGAGAGGTCTTTAACAAATACGGATTGGATGAAAGCGTGGATGACTTGTATCCATTTGAATTGTCCGGAGGAATGGCAAGGAAAGTGTTGCTGTCCACTGCATTGGTAAGGGACCCTACTTTATTGATTGCCGATGAACCAACACCAGGTCTTGACAAGAAAAGCGTTGAAGAAACAATCAAGGACATAAAAAATCTGAAAGACCATGGAAAAGGCGTGTTGCTGATTACCCACGAAATTGATGTGGCCCTAAAAACAGCAGATAGGATAGCCATATTCTATTCAGGTTATGTTATTGAAATCAACACCGTTGAAAACTTCAAAGATGCTGAAAAGGTATTGCATCCATATTCCAAGGCCCTGATTAACTCTCTGCCTAAAAACGGTTTCAAATTAACCGAAGGGGTTCAACCATTAGATGAGGTTCCTGGATGTCCATATTACGAGAATTGTCCAATACGATTAGACAAATGTGCAAACAGCAAACCTCAACTTGAAGAACATGAGAGCATAATGATTAGATGCTTTAACTACAAGGGGGTAAATGATGGAGCTTAAGGCAAATAATATTTCTTTTTCATACACTAAAAAAAGACAAATATTGAAAGATGTATCATTATCCCTGAACAGTGATCAAATCATCGGTCTGATTGGGGATAGTGGTAGTGGTAAAAGTACATTGTGCAAGATACTTTCAGGCCACATATCCAATTATTCAGGAGACGTGACAATTGACGGCAATAAAATTCCAACAAAAGGATTTTATCCTGTTCAGTTAATATTCCAACACCCTGAAAAGACAATGAATCCTAAATGGAAGATGGAAAAAGTACTGAATGAGTCCTGGACTCCCTCTCAGGATTTGAAGGATACTTTCGGCCTTAAGGATTCATGGTTAACACGCTGGCCAAGCGAACTTTCCGGTGGAGAATTGCAGCGTTTCAGCATATTGAGAGCTCTTAATCCACAAACAAAATTCATTATTGCGGACGAGATAAGCACTATGCTTGATGCTGTTACCCAAGTACAAATCTGGGAATCACTTATTACACACTGCAAAGCGAACAACATTGGAATACTGGCCGTTAGTCACGATGATGAACTTCTTGAAGTTTTATGTGATGATATTTTAAAATTTGATGAAATAAATAATCTCTAAAATTAATTTTTTAGAGATTTTCCTTTTTTTATTAATTTTTTGAATGAATTATATTGCTTTTCCAAGAGAGAATCTGGCAGCTTGAAAAGATATGCGTTTGTTTAATTATATGAAAAATTAACATGGTTGAATTGGGTTTTTCCTTAGCAAAATCCATAGAATGCAATACACACTAAAAAAAATAAAAAAATAAGTAAAATTAGAATAGCGGATCTTTCACCATTCCAATTCTAAATGAATTCAAAAAAATATTACTTATTTATCAGCTTTCTAGTTCTTTCTTCAAATTCGTTATAATCAGATTTATATAACTTATCCTGGATTGGTCTGAACTTGTCAAATTCCACTTCAACAAACTCATTAATTTCACTACGACTAACTTTTCCTTTACCCTCCAAGATTTGATAACCCACAAAGTCTAAAAACTTGTCCAATTCTTCCGCCCAGTCTTTCATTGCCATAGGAATCCGCCTTGTTGCTTGAAGTTCTGCAAAATTAAGATACAATTCCACAAGCTTATTGAGTTCAGCCAACTCCTCTTCAGACAAGTAGTTTTTAGCAATTTTAGTATCACTTAATTGAATTTTACCTTTAGGAGAATGTTTCCAAGATGTCAAACCCATATTTTCCTTCTCACTGCTTGCACGATTTTTGATTATCTCAGGAGCAGTCATTCCAGAAATTGCATAATGGAGTTTGTTTTGAACTTTTGCATAGAATTCCTGAGTGATTTCAGCATTTTTGTTATAATCATGACTTGTTGCATACAAATCTGTCAATTTCTCATAGAATCTCCTCTCGGAAACTCTTATCTCACGAATTCTTTCAAGCAAATCCTGGAAATAATCTTTTCCAAACCTGGAACCATTTTTCAATAGTTCATCGTCTAAAACAAATCCTTTTACAATGAATTCTTTTAAAACTCCAGTAGCCCAAATCCTAAAATGTGTTGCATTTTTAGAGTTCACTCGATAACCCACAGATATGATTGCATCTAAATTATAAAAACCAGTATTATATTTTTTACCATCAGATGCAGTTACTCGAATTTTTCGAGTAACTGAATTTTCATTCAATTCACCATCTCTAAAAATATTTTTTAGATGATAATTAATTGTATGCTCTTTTACATCAAACAATTCTGCCATAGTTTTCTGAGTAGCCCACATAGTTTCCTGTTCATGGTCTATGATTACATCCATAGACACTTCACCTTCATTGCCAACATAGAGTAATGTTCTTATTATCTGATTTTCTTTCATATAAAAACCTCTTTTAAAAATTATCGAGCAAATAGTTATTTATTTATAGTTTTTTAAAATTTATAAGGTTTTTGGAATAAATGAAGGCAATATTTCAAAGTAAAATCAATATTACGGATTAAAAGCAATATTATTATAAAAAAATAGTAAAAAAAGAGATTTAAATTTTTAAAAAAAAGGTAAAATTAGAATAGTGGATCTTTCACCATTCCAATTCTAAATGAATTCAAGATAACAAGTATTGTCAATCCCAAATCACCAAAACCAACAGACATCATCAATGTGATAATTCCCATAATCGCAAGGATTACACATAATAGCTTGACCAAAATGGCAATAGAAATATTCTGTTTAATAATTCCCATTGTCTTACGGCTTAAAGCGAATAGATATGGAAGTTTTGATATATCATCCTGCATCAATGCAATATCTGCGGTTTCAATGGCCACATCAGAACCCGCGGCACCCATTGCAATACCAATGTTTGAACGTGCCAGGGCAGGCGCGTCATTGATACCGTCACCAACCATAGCCACATCACCAAACTTATTTCTGATTGTGTCCAAGATATTCAATTTATCTTCAGGAAGCAGATTGGAATAAACGTAATCTATGCCGATTTCGGACGCTACACTTTTTGCGGCAAGCTTATTGTCCCCGGTAAGCATGATTGTCTGTACGCCTTGGTCTTTCAAATCAGCAATAACTTCAGAAGCGTTGTCCCTGATTTTATCTGAGACAGTTATGATTCCCAAGACCTTTTCGGCATTTCCGACAAATATCAGAGTTTTTCCTTCGCTGGAATACTTATTGATTTCATCTCTTGAAATGTCAAAGGAACTTCCTTCAATCAATGATTCGTTAGCGGCATAGAACTGCTCGCCATTGATGTTGGCTACGATTCCTTTGCCTGGAACATTCCTGAAGTCCTGAATAATATCGAAGACGATATTGTTTTCATTGGCATAGTTTACAATAGCTTTAGCGATAGGGTGAGAAGATTGGGATTCCAAAGAAGCCGCAATCTTTACGATTTCTTCTTTTGAGAAACGTTCATCCAAAACTTCAACATCACTTAACTTAAGTTTTCCTTCTGTTAAGGTACCTGTCTTATCAAAAATAACCGCTTTGACGTTACGCATTTCCTCCACATAGGTACTGCCCTTAATGATGACTCCGTTTCTGGTAGCTGAAGTGATTGCGGACACCATACCGACAGGTGTTGAAATCAAGAATGCGCAAGGACATGAAATTACCAGAAGTGAAAGTGCCTTATAAACCCAGTCAACCAGGTTCTGAGCAAACAACAATGGCGGAATAAATGCAACGCAGATGGCTGCAACCATCATGATTGGAGTATAATATTTAGCCACCCTTTCAACCAAAGTCTCGGTTTCGGAACGGTTGAGCTGTGATCTTTTAACCAATGTGACGATTTTTGAGATTACTGAATCCTTAGCTTCGGTTGTTACTTTAATTTCAAGATAGCCGTCTTCGTTAACAGTTCCTGAAAAGACATTGTCCCCAACCTCTTTTAGAACCGGAACGCTTTCACCAGTGATTGATGCCTGGTTGATAGAAGAGGAACCGAAAATTACTTCCCCATCCAAAGGAACCTTATCTCCAGGTTTTACGATTACAATGTCTCCAATGTTAACTTCATCCACGTTTCTAATCTCTTCTTTGTCCCCCACTTTAACTCTAGCAGTATCCGGAGCAATTTCAACCAATGACTTGATTGAGCGTTTAGCTCTGTGTTCTGCAAGATCCTCTAAGAATTCCGCAATATAGTAAAGGAATGTAACGGCAGCGCCTTCTTCGGGATGTCCGATAATGAATGACGCAACACAAGCAATACATACCAACATTGCAGGGCCGACTGTATGCCTATTTACTAATGATTTATATGCCAAAATAGCAATTTCATAACCTGCAATAATTGCACCTGCCATATAGGTAACAGTTACGATTGTAGGACTGAATGACAACCATTCAAAAATATGGCCTAAAACAAATAGTATTCCGCTTGCAAGAATGATTTGGATTGGTCTGTTTGCAATCAATGGCTTTCCTTCAGCGAATAATTCCCCGTCGCCATGTGCATGGTCATGCCCGTGGTCATGTCCATGGTCATCTTCACCATCTGCACAATCAGGACAAGCGCAAAGGCTGAATTCAACATCATCATCGTGATGGTGGTCATGGTCATGACAATCACAAGACTCATCAGCACAAACATCTTCTTTAATATGATTATGATCGTGGTCATGTCCATGGTGGTCATGCTCATGATGATGCTCATGATGATGCTCATGCTCATGATTGTGGTCATGATGGTCGTGGTCATGTCCATGGTGGTCGTGGTCATGTTCTTCATCGTCCGCACAATCAGGACAGGCACAAAGATTGATATCTACATCTTTATCATAGTCAATTTCTTCTCTGTGGTCATGTACACTTAAATCAGTGCTGTTCTGATAGTCTTTTAATAACTGTTTGTCATAATGATTAGAATTTTCGCAGTGAATATCTTCACATTCAGGGTCAAAACAGATGTAATTGTAATGTTCAGGTTTGCGACATTGTTCATCTTCACAGTCCACATCATAACATCTATTTTCTTCCATAGTATCACCAATTAAAAATTATTCTAATATATGTTCTAAACCTACTTTGTAAATCATTTCAATGTGCAGGTCTGTAAGAGAGTATCTTGCCATTTTACCTTCTTTTCGGTATTTTACAAGATTACTTGCTCTTAATATTCTGAGCTGATTTGAGACTGTTGTCTGGTTTAAATCAAGTGCTTCGCAAATATCACATACACATAAATCCTCTACAGCAAGCAGGGAAATAATTTTTAATCTTGTTGGGTTTCCGAATATTTTAAAAAATTCTGATAAATCTGAGTATTGTTCCTCTGAAGGCATGCGCTCTTTAACACGGTTTACTATATCTTCATGAGAATCGAACACTTCACATACATCATCATTTTCAAGATTATTTTTTTCCATTGTCATCACATATATTATATATTTACATATTATGATATGTTTATGTATTTAAAAGTTTTCATATCATGATATTATGATATGTTAATCTGAAAAAAATAAGAAGTAATTAATATGATTAATTACGTTTTAACAACACCTGTCAACGTACCGTCAATGACAACATCAAAATCGACCTTTTCAAGCCATCCTGATTTGGTGAACATGTCCATGAAGCTTACGCCAATTAACTTGCCGCCATCCTTAAGGATTTCATCAACAACTCCCTTCAATTCATCCAAGTCAACATCATACTTTGGCATGCTAAGGCCACCCAGCAATACCACAACATCAGAGTCATGAGAATCTGAAATCTCATCCGCTAAAACCATTGCATATTCCTTAAACTCAAATTGATGAGAATTTTCTATATCCAGCAATGATACGAAATTAGTCTCGACATCCCTGACCGCATAGGCCAATAGCTCGGCAAATGGTGTGCATACACCAGGAGACCCTAAAAATGTGATTTTTTTAGCATCTCCAACTTCCTTTTTAAATGAAACCAATTGTCCATTAATCCCTTTCCAATCATTAATATTTTCCATTCTTTTAACTCCTAATCAAACAGGATAATAAGTTATGTTCTGTTCCAGATATTCAACATTTTCAACCAGGTACACATCCTTTGGATGTTCAATATTGCCCAAGGAACGCTTTTCAACAACTTCACAGTTGAAGATGTTTGTTATGGCAACATCCGTGACGAACTCTGAAGGCAATTTGCCCGCATCATCTGAATCCATTATGACAAATGACTGCAAACCGTTGAAGACATACATGTCCCCCAGTGACTTCATCCAATTCAAGGTATCATTGTCATATCCCTCATAATAAGAGGAATTTTCAATATCTTCAACTATTTCACTTACTTTAAACGGTCCTTCTGATGACACTTCAAGTCTAGTGAGATTGCCCCCAGTATCTTGAAATTCGGTAACCGAATAAATACCTACCAATGCCAAAATAACGACAAGAACCACAATCAGCAATATGAAACCCTTATTAGCCATTAAAAGTCCTCCAAATATACTTAATATATCATTTCATCAACAATTCTTGAAGCTGATTCCACCATTTTCGGGCAGAATTCCTTAAACAGATTATTGTCTTTAGCGTATTTCACTCCTTCTTCAGTGCTGATATCACATTCAAGCAAATCACGGCAGATGTATGACCCGTTTTCCTTTTTGAATTCATCCATAAATTTATCGCATACCTCATCGCTTTTTTGCTTGCTTTCGCCATATTTCAATCCCAATACCATCAATGCGCCTGTGCACGCCCCACAGACTTCGGCTTTGCGCATTCCGCTACCAAAGCAGGCTCCGATTTTAAGAGCCTGTTCTTTTGAAAGGCCTAAATCTTCAGAAAATGCGGCAAACACCGCCTGTGAGCACATATAACCGCTTTCAAATAATTGAACTGCCTCTTCAATAGAATTCATATTTAATTATTCTACTGCATAGTTAATTAATTTATCTTAAAACGAAGTTATATGGTAAAGCTTCCCTCGAATACCTTGTCCTTCAGCTCTTCATGAGGACCATCTAAAATAAATTTAAAAGATTCCATGTTTGCAACGTACATGTGTGCCAATGCAATGCCCATATCAACCTGATTCCAGGCATCCATTTTTTTGTTCAAACGGACTTTACGCCTGTTTCTATACAGATTATAACTTCCGTCATCATTGTGTGTGAAATACCATGCCTGTGAGTTTGCAGCTGACGGAGCGAGCTGTGCAGGAATCAGTTTGCTGTCCCTTTCATCCGAAATTTCGCAAATAATCTTTCTTTCAAACTGAGTTCTTTCACGATAGATTTCGCCTTGGGGTTTGCCGAATACAATCATGATAATGAATTTCTGGTCGGGATTTGGATTTTCATAGTTTTTAGGGCCTCCCGCACCAATCCAGCAGGAGCCGATACCCCTGCTTTGTAGGTACAGGTCAACCTGTTGGAATATGAATCCGATGTTCTGGAGATAATTCTGCTTTTCTTGTGAAAACAGAAGCAGCGCATGGGGAGGCTTGAATCTCTGAAGCATCCTGAAGTTATCCGGTCCGACAATATCATAGCTCCAGTCTATATCCTGATTCAAGACTTTTGCATTGTCTATGAAATCTCTCAACTCGTTTAAAGTTTCTGCGCTTAGCGGATTTTTGTCATAGTTCCTAATTGACTGTCTTTTGTATATTGTATCTTCAAGATTCATGTTATCAACTTTAATCAACATCTTTAAGTGCTTCCACCATATCCAAATTTCTAATTTTTTCCGAGAACAATAAGTTAACCCCTATGGATATTGTATATGTTATTGCCACACATAATAAAATATTTCCCCAAGTCAGGGTCGGAATGTAATACAGCGATTCTCCGGCGGCATTCATCATCAAGGTCATGAAATAGAATCCTATAGGAATTCCTAAAATAAATCCGATGCTTGTGAAGATAATGTTTTGGGTTAACAGTAATTTCCTTAAGTCATTTGTCTTAAAGCCCAAAACCTTCAATGTAGCAATTTCCCTTTCCATTTCTGTGAATGACAGGATTCCTAAATTATACAATACCAACCCTGCCAATACTACAGCCACAACCGTTACAACCGAAACCATCATCATCACGGAGGTTGTCATCATGTCCCAGCTTTTCCTCATTTTATCTATGGTTGTGACCGATTTAACGGATTCGAGGTTTTCGCCATATTTTTCGGAAGTTACAATATTTGTTGGTGTGAAATTCAATCCCTGGTCTTCCAGAGTATCCGGAGACATTATCAAACCCTGCGAAATAGGTTCTGCATGTATCTGGCCGATTTTTGAAGTTACCCATTCATCGCTTCCAACTACATGCCACCTGATCTTATCCCCCTTGGTCAGGTTGAACTTCTCAGCAAGTTTCGTTGAGATTGAAACATCCCCCTCGTCAATGTCTATTTGATTTCTATTGCTGTCAGTGTAGGATATCAAATCCGTGTTGTTCGATGCAAGCAGGGTTACCGTGTCTTCCATGTCATTTGCCCTGATTTCAATTGACTGCTGCATGATGAAGCTTCCGTTTGATTCATTCAATATATAGTACAATTCCATTGGATTCGCGTTATTGGAAAGCTGTATTCTTGACTCGAAATGGTTTATGTCATCATATTCCCATGATTTCAGTTCATTCAAACTGTCATTCATGCCGAACGCCGCGATTAACAAGGCAACACAACCCATCACCCCAACTATCACCATAAACGCTCTGAACTTATTGGATTTTGCATCCCTGATATTCCATCTTAAATTGAAACTTAAGCGGTTCCAGAGCTTTGATTTTTCAAGGAATCCCTTTGAAGAGATGTTGGGAGCCTTTGGCCTCATAGTGCTTGCAGGATTTTCCTTTGAAATTCTTCTGCATGTCATGTATGTAACGAAAACGGATAAGACAACCAACAGTATTGCTATATAGACAAAGCTCATGTCAAAACCGGGATGCCACATCGGCATGCTGTACATTGTAGCCATTGTCGGGTAGAACATCTGTGGGATAATCATTGGCCCTGTCACTAAACCTAAAATCGCTCCCAATAAAACCGGGAAAAATGCATATGATAAATAATGCAGTATTATTGTCGAATCCTTAAAGCCGACCGCCTTCAGGATTCCGATTTGAGTTCTCTGGTGAGTGACAATCCTTGTCATTGTAGTCAGAAGTGTCAAAAAGGTTACCAAAATAAATACGATTGGGAAGACATCCCCGATCATCTTGTGCTGGTCCATTTCATTTGCAAACTTAGACACACTGAGATGATTCTCTTTTTTAGTGAATGACAGATAATCAATCGAATCGTCCAATTTTTCCTTGAAGTCACTATCCGAACAGTTATACTTGACGAGCAATTTATTATATTCCAAATCTTCAGGATATGCCTTATATGAAAGATAGGCAAATCCCAACTCTGAAAAATCAGGTGTCAGGGAGCTGGGTGAAGTCTCATAGATATACTCCGGAGAATAGCCTGTGCCTTTTATTTCCTTTTTAATTGTCAGATTGTCAAACTCGAAAGTTATCGTATCTCCGATGTGCAGATCTCTTGCATCTGCAAAGCGCTGGTCAAGCCATACTCCTGAATCGTCAGAGGAATCAAAATCTTCACCTTCAGTCGTGTAGAATTTGGAAATCGTTCCCTTTTCTATGAAATGAAGCGTCATGTCAGGTTTTCCCTCCAGGTCCGCTGAGGAGAGAACAACTTCCTGCCTGTCGGTTTGGGTTGAAAATTCATTTACTTTGTGAACCGACAACTCATCGAAATTATCATTGTCAATCCAGCCATCTGCCATATTGGTATCTGCATAATACTGATTGGAAGTTTGTACCAGGCCGTAATACTCGCCATAAATTCCGCTGTAAGCAAAGATACCTATAAATGCCATTAGAAATATTGCAATAAACTGTGTCTTATTTATCTTTATATCCCTCAGCATTTTTCTGGACAATGACATGATAATAATATATGGAATATTAAATATAAAAAACCTATTTTCAATTGATGAGGGAGAATATCCAAAACTAAAACCATGCCTTTAAATTAAGAAAAGAGCCTATAATTCATGTAGATAATCATCTATATTGTAAAATTATTGATTGGGAATTGCATTAACATTATTGTTTGATTAAGATTAACCTAATGCGAAATAGGAATATGCATGAAATGGTGGAAAAAAGGAAAGGTCAATATGAATCAATCAATTCTTTAAAAAGTGAAACCGTTTCATCGACTGTCATTTCAGCCCTTTCACTGACTTCGGCGAGATTTGCTTCCCAAAGCGAAATCTTTCCCATTTGAGTTACCAAAAATTCAAATTTGGGGTTTTTACGGACCAAATCCGTTTTAAGCAGTGGATACTCATTCAACAAATCCATATATTTTGATTCTCCTGTAACTTCAGCCATATTATCACCTGAATAAGAATTGAAACTTGACCCTTTTAAATATTTTGTCACTTGATATGGGAGAATAGGGGAATAACTATTCCCCACTTTTAAGTGATTCGACCATATTCAACCTTTTGATTTTACGTGAGAACAACAGATTTACCATTATTGACAATGCAAATGTTATTGCAGCAGTCAACAGGAAGTTTGTAAGGGTTATTGAAGGCAAGATGTAAAACGAATCGCCAGATGACTTCCACATAATATCCAAAACAAAATATCCTACCGGCAAGCCCAATATAAATCCGACAGCGGTAAACCATAAGTTTTGAGTCAATAACAGTCTTCGAAGAGCGCCTGTTTTAAATCCCAACACCTTCAAGGTCGCAATTTCACGTTCGATTTCTGTAAATGACAGCAATCCCAAGTTATATAGGACGATGACCGCTAAAAGAGAAGCGAAGAATATCAGAATGTAGATCAGCAGCCACATCGCTTCAGTCAGCTCGTCCCAACTTGAGGTCATGTCATTCAGGGAGTTGGTGGATTTTATTCCATCATACTTCCTGTCCACATGTTCGGAGGTTATGATGCTTGTAGCGGTGTAGTTCAAGTCCAGATCCTCCAGCTTGTCAGCGGACATTATGAATCCCTGTGAGGTCGGGTCGGCATGTATCTTATCGATTTTTGTCTTCACCCATTTATCCGAACCCATAATGTGCCATTTTACGGTGTCGCCCACATCAACACCAAGCATGTCAGCCATCTTCTGCGAAATGGAAACCTCATCATCTTCAATTTCTACATTATTTCTATCATAATCTGTTGGAGTTATCAGGTCTGTGCCGTTCAATACCAGAAGCGAAGCGGACTTTTTGGCTGTGTCCGATTCGATTTCAATGGCCCCCTCCATCAGCTTATCGCCGTTGACCTTGTCTGCAACCTCATCGATTTGGGAAATTGTGGCTTCCTCATCCGCAATCAGTTTTGAATCATAGTGGTTGATCTGGTTAAATTCCCATTCTTTCAAATCATTCATCCCATCATACATCCCAAATGCACACACAAGAAGTGCAGTGCATCCGATAACACCGATTATTGTCATAAGACCCCTGAACTTATTTCTTTTGGCATCCCTCCAGTTCCATCGGACATTGAACGAGAGATGTTTCCAAATAGCCAATTTTTCAACAATCCCCGAAGTGGACACCTTAGGCGCTTTTGGCCTTAACGTATCGGCAGGGTTTTCAGATGAAATGCTTTTGACCGAATAAAATGACACCGCTATTGACATTATAACCATCAATGCCGCAACATAGACAAAATTCATGCTCCATGCGGGATTCCATGAAGGAAGCTTATATGTTGCACTCATTGACGGATAGAACAGTTGGGGCAAAGTAATCGGACCCAAGATTAGCCCTAAAATTGAACCGATTAAAACCAGCAAGAATCCATATGATACATAATGCAATATTATTGAATGATTTTTGAAACCGTTAGCCTTAAGAATGCCTATTTGTGTTCTTTGATGTGTGATGATCCTTGTCATTGTTGTTAAAAGAATCAGCATTGCAATCAGTATGAACACAACTGGAAAAATGTCGCTCATCATACTGTGCTGGTCCATTTCCTCTGAAAACTGGCTGACACTAACGTGCTCTGACCGTTCCACAAATGAATTGTAGTATCCGTCCATATGATACGACAGGAGCTCGGCATACGTTTCGGGAGTGCCCTCAAACTTAACATTCAAAACGTTATATGGAACAGTATCCTCCGGAAATGCCTTATATGACATGTATGCAAAGCCTATCTTATTGAAGTCAGGTATCACTGATGAAGTTGAAGCGTGGTAGACATATTCCGGAGAATATCCCAGCCCCCTGATTTCCTTTTCGATTTTGTATCCTTCAAACTCAAAGGTAATGTTGTCTCCAACCTTAAGGCCTTTTTCATCGGCAAAGCTCTTGTCCAGCCAGACACCCTCCTTGTCTTCAATGTCTAACTTTTCACCTTCAAGCAGATAAAATTTGGAGATTGTGTTGTTTTCAACGAAATGCAAGGTAATTTCGGGATCATTTTTAAAGTCCGCAACCGAATCGACGACCAGTTGCCGTTCCATATCGGTTGTTGCACCTAAAGCATCCACCTGATACATGAACAAGTCATTGATGTAGTTTGAATATATCCAACCATCGGCAAGATTGGTTTCCTCATAGTAGTCATTGACATTGACTTCAAGGCCTACTGATTCGCCTCCGACCCCGGCAAACACGAATACCCCCAGAAATGCCATTAGGAAAATTGATATGAACTGAGCCTTGTGCCTGGAAATGTCCCTTATCATCTTTTTTGCAAGCATTAACTCACCATTCCAAATCAGTGACATTTTTTGGGTTTTCATTAACGACAATGCTTTCAACCTGGCCATTCTTAATCCGGATAACCTTATCTGCAGCTTCAGCAAGTATTGCATTGTGGGTTACGATAACAACAGTTGTGTTCTGATTATTGCTCATGCTCTGAAGCAGGTTCAGTATCAAAACACCTGTTTTTGAGTCCAATGCCCCTGTGGGCTCATCGCACAAAAGCATTGTTGGTCTTTTAGCCACTGCCCTTGCGATGGATACCCTTTGCTGCTCCCCACCGGAAAGCTGTGCGGGAAACTGGTTTGCATGGTCTTTAAGGCCGACTGAATCAAGAACGCTTAATCCGTCTATATCCACATCAACAATGTCCTTCATAAGTTCAATGTTTTCCTGTGCTGTAAGATTTGGAATCAGGTTATAGAACTGGAATATGAAACCGACATTTCTGGCGCGGTACTCTGTTAGCTGATTGTCGCTGAATGATTCGACATGATTATTGTTTACAATGATTTGGCCGGAAGTTACAAAATCCAATCCCCCCAGTAAGTTTAATAAAGTTGATTTGCCTGCACCTGACGGTCCAAGTATTACAACAAATTCTCCACTGTCAATTGTGAAGTTAACATTATCCATAGCTTTTAAAATGTGGTCTCCGGATTTGTACTCCTTATTCACATTTTTAAATTCTATAATTGTACTCAATTTTACACCTTCTTTAAAAGTAAATAATCATTATATAATATATCTTACACAATATATAAATTTAGGCATACCTAACTTTTATAGATTATAGAAGCAATCAAAAAATAGAGAGATAAAAAGAAAAGATGATGAAAAATGGTTAATTTGAATTCAAAAAGAATTTTTTCAATTTTTCCTCATTGATTTTATAGCTGTCAACTATTCTTCCATCATCCATATGCAACACATGAGAACAAGCCTCCATAATCAACTCATAATCATGAGTTATGATAAATGATGTGATTCCAAGTTTCTGCAAGTAGATTAAGTTTTCACTTACTTTCATCATGTTTTTCAAATCAAGACCACTTGTCGGCTCATCAAAAATCAATATTTCTTTTTCAGACGCTATTGCGGATGCTATAGCAACCCTTTGCTTTTCACCACCAGACAATGCCATTGGATGCGCATCCTTTAGATGAATCAGGTTTAGGTTTGTCAGTATTTCTTCGGCCAGTTCGAAATTCTCATCATCCATACTTAGCAATACCTCATCCAACACGCTTTCAGTGAAGAGCTGATGATTGACATCCTGCATTACCATATATGTCTTTTTAAGCCTGTCATTTCTTTTTAATGCGTCATTGTCCCAAATCAATTGGCCTTTGCATGACCTTTTAAGGCCACATAAACAATTTGCAAAAGTTGATTTGCCGGCACCGTTCTTTCCAATTATGGCTATGACCTCATTTTTTGGAATCTTGACATCATCAATATCCAGAACCTGTCTTTTGCCATAGTGGAACCTGAAGTTTTTAAGTTCCATGAATTCTGGAGAATCTGAATAATATTCCTTTCGCTTGCATGTCAAATTTTCAAGATTCAGTTGCCTCAAGCCGAATTCCCTATGATTAATCTGTCTGAACTCTTCAATTGACCATTCATCTGTTATTCTACCGTTATTCAAAAAGAGAACCCTATCAACAACATCACTTAAAAAGAATAGCTTATGCTCTGCAATGACAACTGTTTTGCCCTGGCTTTTCCATTTCCGGATTATATTCTCAAAATCCCAACTTGATCTTGAATCAAGGTTGGAAGAGGGCTCATCTAAAATTAAAATGTCCGGATGGACCGCTGAAACTGATGCGCAGGCAATCTTTTGCTTTTCACCACCGGATAACTTGAAAATGCTTTTATCCAATAGATGTGATATTTGAAAATCATCAACAACATTATCTAAACGATTTTGAATATCATCAATAGGCATTGATAGATTTTCACATCCGAATACAACTTCACTGGTGGTATCCACATTGAAGAATTGGGTTTTAGGATTTTGAAAAACCGATCCGACATTCTTGGATATCTCATATATCGGCATTTCACTAATCAATTCATCGTTTAGATATACATTACCTTGGCGTTTTCCGTCAAAAAAATTTGGTATGAGTCCATTTAAGAAACGTGTAATAGTTGTTTTTCCGCAACCGGATTCCCCGCATAGCAGAATGACTTCACCTTCCCTAATGTCCACATTAATGTTATCCAGGTTTTTGTCCTTATCATATGAGAATGAGACATCTCTCATTTTAAGCAATTGCGACACCTCTTAAAAAGTTAAATGCATAAATTCCAAATCCTATTATTGTCAATGCCAAAAGAACATAGTCCATCCGGGTGAACTTGACCTCAAGAAGATGGGTTCTTTTTTCTGGATTGCTAAGTCCCCTTGTTAGGGAAGCTGCAGATAGCTCATCAGCTGTTTTAACGGCACTGATTAAAATAGGAATCATGTAAAATTCGATCAGTTTTAAAGGGTTTTTCAATGATTTGATATTTAATCCGAATCCTCTCATTTTCATTGCATTTGTGATTAATTTGATTTCTTCAAAAACTGATGGGATATACCTGAAAACAACTGAGACAGGTATGATAATGTCTTTTGGAATATTACTTTTTTCCATGGACGCTATGAATTCACTTACCTTTGTTGTCGTTATCGTATAATATCCCATCATTATAATCGGCAACATTCTAGAAGCAGTGTAGCTAAATGTAATCAGTATTATTGCCAATAGTCCTGTTGCCGTTGGGAGAATATAAATTTGAACATATTTTGCAGCAATATATGCTATAATGTATATTATAGCTGATTTCTTATGATTGGAAAAAAACAAACAGATGAATGGAATTAAAACCAAAATTCCACTAATGTACAATGAAACATCATTAAAAACCATGAAACTCAAAATTGCCAGAATTATAATTTTAGTTTTCGGATCCAGAGTGAAATTTAGTCCTAATCCCATAAATATCACCTTTTAAGCAATGCCTGCTTTTTCAAAGTGTTTTTTCAAAACTATTTTTCCAACATATGCGCTTGCCATTCCCACAATGAATGTCAATATGATTAAAACTATCAAAACGGGAGTGTTTATGAATGGAGAAATAACATTAACATAATCTGCACCCATTGAGGAACGTAATCCATTTAAATAGAAATCTCTCATGATGAAAAACGGCAACATGTTTCCCATTACTCCCAATATGAAAACACCATGTGCAACGATGGAATTTTTAACAGAAGAGTAATCTCCCATCTTCAGGATGCAATCTGCAATGAATGCACATAATGTGAACACCAATATTGGAACCCAAGTATGACCGCTTAAAAACATCACTATTCCTAAAATCAAACCCATCAATGTAACCATTCCGAACTTGTTCACTCTTGTCAGGAACAGCATGAATGGAATTCCACAAATCAATGCCGCCAGTATCGGCAGCGCTATCATCAATATCGGGATGTATCCCAACATTCCGAAAATGAATATCAACACTATTATAATCACTGAGAATATTCCCACAGTGATTAGGTCTTTTACGTTTAATCTTTCGCTCATTTTATTTTCCTCCTAATTTTTTTAAAACAATGAGAATAAACTGGAGAATCAGATTTGCCATTCTCCACTTAAGTTTTGCAATTCAACCATCCTCTTGAACAGTCCGTCTTTTGCAAGCAGTTCCTCAGGGGTTCCCTGTTCGGCAATTCTGCCGTCGTCCAAAACAACAATCTTATCGGCATTTGCAATTGTACGCATCCTGTGGGCAATGATGATCACGGTCTTGTTTTTGATTAGTTCTGACAGCGCCCTTTGGATTTTGGATTCATTCTCAACATCCAAAAATGAAGTGGCCTCATCCAAAAGGATTACATTGGCGTCCTTGAGCATTGCCCTTGCAATTGAAATCCTTTGCCTTTGACCGCCTGACAATAGCTCACCGTTCTCCCCTATGACTGTGTCATAACCGTCGGTGAGTTTGGATACAAACTCGTCACATTCAGCAAGTTTCGCTGCCTGAATCACTTCATCATCGGTTGCATCCTTTCGACCGACCCGAATGTTTTCCAAAATGGAATTGTTAAAGAGTATCACATCCTGGAAAACTATTGAGAAGTTTTCAAGAAGCTTTTCAGAGTCCAGTTTTGACAGGTCCTGGCCTCCAAGTGAAACTTTACCGGAAACAGGATCCCAAAATCTTGCGGCGAGTTTTGAAACTGTTGATTTTCCCCCACCGGAAGGCCCTACAAGGGCGGTCACTTCACCCTGTTTTGCAGTAAATGTTATGTCATTTAGAACATCCTTCAAATCATCATAGTTGAAATTGACATCCTTAAATTCAACATCATATCCGTCAAGAGAATAATCAGTCAAGCCACCTTCGATAACCTGCGCTTCTATTTCTTTTGACCTTAAAATCTTATTGTCCATCATGAAAATTTCAGACAGGAACATCAATCCATTTTCAACAGGAGCATAGATTGTAGCCGAAGCGATAAGGAATATCAGCAATGTGAAAATTGTAATCTGTGAATTCAGTATCAAATAGGAACCTAAAAGAATCACAGAGACTATTCCTAAATTTAAAAAGACCTTGCCGGTCACTACACCTGCCGCAGACATTAATTCCGCTTTAAGTCTGGACTTTTCAATAGTTGATGTCAAACCAGTAATCCTATCGTAATACTCCTCTTCATGATTATATGATTTCAAATCCCTAATTGACTCAATGCACTCCTGCATTGCATCTCCACACTTGAGCAAATCGGCCATCACCAGATTTCCTCCTTTGTAGATGAGTTTTTTTGAAGCATATAAAATTATGAATGCAACTGGAACCACCCATAAAAGGGCAATAGCCAATCTCCAATCAAATATCAGCAATCCAATTGACACAAGGCATAACGATAGGATTGAACCAAGCAATTGCGGAACCGCATGAGAGAAAACATGCTCCAAATCAGTGCAGTCATTCATGATTGTGGAGGTTAGGTCAGCCAAATCCCTATTTTCAAAAAATGACAATGGGAGCTTTCTTAGGTTCTCGCCTAAATTGATTCTCCTGTTTTCACTTTCAGTGTAAGTGGTATTGAACACAAAGTGATATTGTTTCCATGCGAATGCGAATATGATTCCCAGAACAATTAATATTAACACGATAAACATTCCAAGATTCGGGTCGACGATTTCGCCTCCTGTCAATGGTTCTATCCACATATAGATTAGAAGTGAATACAAACCCACCGGAAACATTAATGAAATGTCTAAAAGAGCAGTGTAAAGAATGCCCTTGATTAAATTATCAGCCCCCTCTTTAGTAAGTCCGAATCTTGTTTGGAAAAACTCAGATATCATACTATCTCCTCGCTTTTAACTTTCCATTGTATGGATTTGTTGAATTCATCCCACATCCTTGAATAAAGTCCGTCTTTTTCAACTAATGAATCATGATTGCCCTCCTCGACAATCCTGCCGTTATCAACAACATATATCTTATCCACATTTTTGACTGTGGACAGTCTATGTGCAATCATGATTACAGTTTTATCTTTTGTAATCTCTGAGATTGCCTTTTGAATCATGTATTCATTGTCAGGATCGGCCAATGCGGTAGCCTCATCTAAGATGATGATTGGAGCATCCTTAAGTATTGCACGTGCAAGCGCAATTCTCTGTTGCTGGCCTCCTGAGAGATATGTTCCTTCACTTCCAATCACTGTATCAATTCCATCTGGAAGCTCATCAATAATATCATCACATTGTGCCAAGCTTAACGCATTTTCAACTTCACTTCTTGATGCGCCTTTTCGGCCGATTGCTACATTATTGTAGATTGAATCTTTAAACAGGGTTGTATTTTGGAAAACGAATGATATGTTTTCCATCAGTTCTTTAGTTGAGATATCCCTTACGTCAACATCCCCAACTTTAATGGAACCTTGTCCCACATCCCAAAATCTTGGAATCAATGATGCAATTGTGGTTTTTCCACCTCCTGACGGTCCGACTAATGCCACTGAATCGTTTTCATTGATTTTAAGATTCACATCGTTCAGGATGTGCTCATCTGAGTTTGCATCATCATAATCAAAGTAAACCCCCTCAAAAGCGATTGAATGATTTTTAGGTTTTTGAGGGTTGGACGCTTCCGGAAGGGGCTTCTCATTTAATATCTCTTCAATACTTTCCAATGCATAGCTGGCCATCATCCAGTCCTGTGATACTGTCATTATCCTGTTCATCATGACTGCACATATTGGTGTGAATATAATATAGAACATGAAATTTGCAAAGAATTTTACGTCCACCAGTGATCCTGCAAGCAATATTCCTGCAGGAATCAACAATGCGAAAAATCCATTGATTGAAACTGTGAACGCGGTCATTGGAAGTTGTGTTGATAAGGAATATTCCGCTGAGAACTTTCCATAGTTTCTAATAGATTTGATGAAATTTTTAAATGAATATACGCTTTGTTGAAATGCTTTTGTAACTGGAATTCCCCTTACATATTCCACCGCTTCACCATTCATTTCCTCCAGGTACTTTTGATATTCAGCCATGATATCCTGTGAGTCCTTTGAAAACATTGGATACATGAATAAGAAACACAGTATGATAGGAATTAAGCATATCAGTCCTAAAATCCAATCAAAACTGAAAAGCAATATTAGAAATGCTATTGGAGTGACAATTGCCCCTGTTAGGTCAAATAATTGATGAGCCAAAAATGTTTCAGTTTTTGCTGTTGAATAGTCAATTACTTTTCTAAGTCCCCCGCTTGTGTGGTTTGAGAAATATCCCAAAGGAAGTTTTAACAAATGCTTTAGTGCAGCATCCTTCATGTTCTTTTCATTTTTAAATGCTGACAAGTGTGTTCCCATCAATCCGCAAAAGTTTAGTGCAATTCCCAAAACTGCAAAAAAGAATGCATTGAATGCATATGTTCCCAAATTCTGGGATTTAGTGAAATCTGGAGCCACTGTCAACAATGCATTGACGACATCCCAAATATAGATAAATGGAATCAATAGACTTATGGCACTTAAAGCGGATAATACCATACCAATGATGGATAGATACTTGTAATTACCCGAAAAATTAAGTAATCTTATAAATTTATTCTTACTTTGAGTCTTTGACATTTAAATCTCCTAATAAATTAATTTAGGTTTACCTAAAAATTTTTAAGTAATCTAAAAAGACAAAACACTTAAAATATCCAAAAAAACAAATAATAGACTAATTTAAAGTATTTTTAAAAAAAAATGATTAAATAAACCAATTTTCAATATAAATATAATAAAAATAAGTATATAAAGGTATTTGAACTAAAAAGACAAAAAATATACCAAAAAGACAAAAAATTATTTATTGTACTCTGAAGGGGTGCATCCGATATAATCCTTAAAAGCCTGACTGAATTTTGAAGGGGAAGAGTATCCCACTTTTTTGGAAATCTCTGAAATGGACAAATCACCCTTTTCAATTAATTTACAGGCATAATCAAGTTTATATTCCTTTCTCCATCTAAATATGGGCTTACCATAGACTTCCCTAAAACAATTCTTAAGTGCAGTTTTACTGATTCCATACCTATTGGCCAACTCATCAATAGTGATTTTACTATCCAAATTGGAAATTAAATCCCTCTTAACATTTTCAACAATCCTCACTTGCTTTTTAGAAAGGGAAATACCATCACTACCAACAAAATTTGTAATTGAGAAAAACAACAACAATTCAAGGCATTTCAACTTATAATAAGGAATATTAATCCTCTCATCAACACTATACAACTCGCCGATGACATGATCTATCCTATCATTGGAACGAACCAGACGATAAGCGTTTGTTTTCTCCAATTCCTCATAAAACTCGACCAAATCAAAATGAGGAATATGCTCTTTTACAAAATCGTTTGCCACATCAACATCAATGAAAATCTCCAAACCTTTATAGTAACCTAAAGGAAAATCAGGAAATGTCTTAGTTAAATAATGGATACTAATGCACAAATCACCTTTGCCGAAATAGAGTACCTCATCATCACCCACAGTATAAGCATACCTGCCATCCAAGCAATGATTGATTTCAAGCAATCTGGAAGGCAATTCATCCTCAATAAAAACTTCCCCATAGTTTTTTAGGTCAATATCAATGAATGCAAGCACAATGCCCTGATATAACGAATATGTTTCAAGCTTACCATATTCGCCCAAATCAATAATCTTTCGAGAATCATCACCAGTTATGGAAAAATCTGGAATGAACACTTCATCAAATAGTTTGTAGAGATTTTCATTCATATTAGTAGTTATAAAATCAATACATATAAATCATTTCAAAACATATAATTAAATTATAATAAAACATTAAGGAAATCCAAATGTCATTCAATAAAGATGAAATGTTAATAATACCTGCAGTTGACATTAAAGATGGAAAATGTGTTCAACTTGTTCAAGGCGAGCCTGGAAGCGAAATGGTTAAAATAGACAATCCCGAAAAAGTTGCAAGACACTGGGAAGAGTTAGGAGCAAAAAACATCCATGTGATTGACCTGTCCGGAACAATTGATGGAGTAACCAGCTTTGAAGTGATTAAAAAAATCCTAAAAGAAGTTACAGTTCCAATACAATTGGGCGGCGGAATAAGAGATATGGATTATGCCCACCAATTGCTGAATCTTGATATTGAAAGATTAATCATTGGAACAATGGGAATACAAAACCCAAAAACCATTACTGAACTATCAGATGAATACGGCTCAGACAGAATTATGATTTCACTTGACAGCAAAGACAACAAAGTAGTTATAAAGGGATGGCAGGAAAAGATTGACAAGAGCCCTTCTGAGATAGCAAACGACTTTAAGGAACATGGTGCGGGAAGCATCCTGTTTACAAACGTTGACGTTGAGGGGCTTTTGGGTGGATTTTACACTGAACCTGTAGAGAACCTTAAAAAATCCGTTGATTTGCCTATTGTTTATTCCGGCGGAGTAACCACAATGGATGACCTTAAAAAATTAAATGAAAGCGGTGTGGAAGGAGTTGTGATTGGTTCTGCACTTTATACTGATAAAA
Organism: Methanobrevibacter sp.; assembly: GCF_017406825.1. Lineage (GTDB taxonomy): Archaea > Methanobacteriota > Methanobacteria > Methanobacteriales > Methanobacteriaceae > Methanocatella. Next base: position 51,058 of record NZ_JAFQXT010000003.1, on the reverse strand, counting down.
TTGATTTAACTGAAGCTTTAAAATATCAAAAGAGGTAATTGAATGAAGATAATGGCGACCGGAACATTTGACATACTCCACCCTGGACACGGAGTTTATCTGGAAGAGTCCAAAAAGCTAGGTGGAGAAGATGCTGAGCTTTATGTTGTTGTAGCGCGTGATGCAACAGTCGAGAGAAGAAAAAGAGTCCCGATTGTTGGAGAGGACCAACGTTTGGAATTAATCAAAATGTTAAAACCAGTTACTGATGCTTATTTAGGTGATGCGAACGGCGATGTGTTTAAAATCGTTCGCGAAATAGACCCGGATATCATTACTATTGGAGCGGACCAAAACCACGATGTTGGAAAACTGCAGGAAGCCCTTGATAAAAGAGGCTTGAAGGCAAAAGCAGTGCGTATTGAGAAATATCGTGATTGTGAGCTCGACAGCAGCTGTAAAATTATCAGAAAAATCGAAAATACTGATTTCGAAGGAAAAATTTTAGACCATTGTGAAGATTAGGAGATAATGAAAATGTTTAAAGTAGCAATAATAGGAGCAAGCGGATACACAGGTGGAGAACTTTTAAGAATGCTTTTAAACCACCCTGAAGTGGAAATTACAGACATCACTTCAAGGCAATACGACGGCACTCCAGCACATAAGATTCATCCGCACATTAGAGATTCAGGACTTGAATTTAAAAACAAAAGTCCTTCAGAACTTGATGCAGATGTAGTCTTTACTGCAACACCTCACGGCGCATCAATGAAAATCGTGCCGGAGATACTTGAAACCGGCGCTAAAGTGGTTGATCTTAGTGGAGACTACAGATACCGTGACACAGCCGTTTATGAAAAATGGTACGGCATGGAACATACAGATAAGGAAAACAAAGGCGTATTTGGACTTCCTGAGTTATACAGAGATGAAATCAAAAAAACAAATCTTGTTGCAAACCCTGGATGTTTCCCGACAGGCGCAATATTATCATCATACCCATTAGTCAAAAACGATTTAGTGGACAGTATAATTATTGATTCCAAAACCGGCGTTAGCGGAGCGGGAGTCAATCCGTCAGCAACCACCCATTATCCAAATATTGCCGATAATGTAAATCCATATAAGATTTCCTCACACAGGCACTCCTCTGAAATCAAGCAGGAGCTGCATGGATTTGATGACGTGAAAGTTTCATTTACTCCTCATTTGGTGCCGGTCAACCGTGGAATCCAAACAACAAGCCACAGCTTTTTGACTGAAGAAAACACAGACATTACTCCTGAAGAAATTAGAAAACTATACATTAAAGAATACGGTGAAGAATTCTTCATAAAACTTATGGATGAAGGGGAAATCCCACATTTAAGTTCAGTTCGCGGATCCAATTTCGTCCATATTGGCGGATTTGAAATCGACGACACCGGAAGAGTTGTAATGTTATCTGCAATTGATAACCTTGTAAAAGGCGCATCCGGCCAGGCAATACAAAACATGAACATTCTCCTTGGAATTGACGAAACCACCGGTTTAACACATTTCGGTCTTCATCCATAATGCAAAAAGGGGGAGTAAAAAATGAGAAGAGCAATAATATACTATTCCAACAGCGGAACAACAGAATTAGTTGCAAAAACTCTAGCCAAACATGTAAATGCAGATTTGATTAGGATTTATGATTTGAAAAATCGTGACGGTTTAAAAAACAGACTCTTCGCATCAATCAACGCTTTCAGGGAAACAAAAACTGACATAATTCCTGCAAAAGTGGACTTGACCGGTTACGATACAATCTATTTCGGAACTCCAACTTGGAATGGAAATCCCACTCCCGCAATATTGACCATTATTGACCGGTGCGACCTCAGGGCAAAAGACGTGATTCTATTTGCTACAATGGATGCGAACCGTGGCGATTCAAATATCGAAAGACTAGAAGAGAAAGTTAGATTGCGTGGAGCAAGAGTAATTCAAAGTTTTACTATAACCACCAAAAATAAGAGTGATGAAAAATTAGTTAATGATACAGAAGCGATAATCAAAATCAAAGATTTGAAAATGTATTAATGGTGTTAGCATGACAAAAACCGAACTGAAAATTAAAGCTATTGAAAACGGTACAGTAATTGACCACATTACCGCAAACAAGGCATTGCATATTCTTAAGATTTTAGGCCTTCCAGATTCTGAAACCACTAATGTTACAGTGGCAATGAACGTTTCATCTAGCCAAATTGGAAGAAAAGACATTGTGAAAATTGAAAACAGGGAATTGGACCATGAGGAACTCAATCAAGTTGCTTTAATTGCTCCCAAAGCTACAATAAATATTATCCGAGATTTCCAACCTGTCAAGAAAGACAAGATCGTTCTTCCCGAAAAAATCAAGTCAATCATTAAATGCACTAATCCTAAATGCATTACAAACTATGAAAATGAACCTATAACACCTGTTTTTCATGTTGTTAATGAATATCCTCCAGTTGTAAGGTGCCATTACTGTGAAAAATTAATAAAAACAGAAGATATCGATGAACAATTCGAATAATCTTCTTAATATTTTTTTAGATAATCTGATAATCTTTTAGACAATGCAAGTATTGTCAGTATTGGAGGTTTTCCGGGAGATATCGGCAATACGCTTGCATCGCAAACAAAGAGATTGGAAATTTCGGTTTCCAGATTGCTGTCGACTATTTTTCCGATAGGTGCTGTTCCACCGGGATGTGCTCCCCTATATACTGTTGAACCAATTGTTTTTGGATCGACACCTGCTTTTTCTAAAATCAAACCTGCTGTAGCGGCTCCTTCAGCCAGGTACCTTATATCCTGAATGGTATTGATTTTATATACCTCACCATCATCATCGATATAACCTTTACATTCATCAGGAGTCTTTACCATTATGCTCAATATATCCTTATCAGTCACTGAATCATCAGGTATATTATCACGTATAAATGATGAGAAGTGAGGTGACAATACGAAGTTTTTTCCTATTACCAAACCTGCCATCTGCACTTCCGTGTTGAAGTTTATATCTTTAATGTATCCTCCCACACTTACAAATGGATCGAAGAATATCTCGCGGCCCGCATCAATTCCAGCCCGTCTTAAAATTAATGCTGAAGATATAGCTCCCGCAGACAATATAACATAATCGCCATAGACCTCTTCTTTCTTATCATCTTTAATGTATTCTACACCTTTTATTTCATTATCTTCAATGATTAAATCAGTTACTTCAGCTTCTGTAATTAATGTTGCGCCCGCTTCCACGGCATCATCCACAAAGTCCTTTCCGGACCATTTTGCATCTGCAGGACATCCGAATGCACATCTGCCGCATTGAATACAATCTTCCTCTCTGATAGCCTTCGGCATCTTTAAAGTTTCAAGACCTAACTGTCTGCCCGCATCGAGAAATGCCTGTGTTCCCTTTCCAATGTGGGAGTCATCCAACTGATGGACCCCGACCAAATCCTCCACATATTCATAGGCTTCTGCCAAATCTATGCCGTATTCATGCAGTTCACTGTCCAGTGCCCTTACCATGTTTGACATGGAAACTATTGTTGCACCGCCGATACATGTGGTGGTCAAAAGGTCTACTGAGCTGTTATACTTATCATAATAGTTAAATGCATCTTTTGAATCTATATATGGTCCTTTTTCAATAATGGTGACAGGCAAATCGTTTTGTGCAAGTTCTCTTGCAAGGATTGCGCCGCCCGCACCGGTACCTACAATTATAAACATTGAATCACCAAAATTATTAACGATTGTTATATTGTCATTACCAATTAATAAACTTTTATTTAATATGTAATCTAAAACTAATATTAAATTAATCTTTTCGAAGTGATAAAATGGAAGAATACATAAATTTATTCGAAAATGTTATTGCAAAAACCAGCCCAAAAGTGGATTATATCGACATAAGATTTGGAATGGGCGATAATACATCCATATTGATGAAAGATGGGAATGTGGATGAAATCAACACCGGAATGAGCCTGGGAGCAAGAATAAGGGTGTTGAATAATGGAGCATGGGGTTTTGCATACACAACAGACTTATCAAAAATAGATGAAATAACCGAAACCGCCTTAAAGTTATCAAACTCACTTAAAGGAGACGTCAAATTAAGTGAAACTGAAGTAATCAAAGATAAAATTGAAGTGGATGTCAAAATACCGTTCACTGACGTGTCAATTGAAGAAAAAAAGGACATCATGAAGGAAGCTAATGATGCCGCATCAATCGATAAGGTCAACAGTACCACCGTAGGATATGTGGACAGCAAAGTTAACGAACTGTTCATGAACAGCGAAGGCAGTGAAATTCAGATTGATACCAGCAGAGTCAGAATGGCATTGAATGCATCAGCAACAGATGGAGAAATAATACAATTCGGACATGGTAGTCTTGGCGGAGTTAAAGGATTTGAAGTCATTGCCGATAGGGACATTGAAGAATTCGGAAGAAAAATCGGCGAAAAAGCTGTAAGACTGCTTGATGCCAAACCGGCACCTTCAGGCCAGTTCCCTGTAATTGCCGACCCTGAACTTACCGGAGTATTGATACATGAAGCATTGGGACATGCAGTTGAAGGAGATTTAATCCTGCAGAACGATTCAATCCTAAAAGATAAGATGGGCACACAAATAGCCTCAGATATTGTGAATATCTTTGATGATGCAAGTTTGAGAGAAGGCTTTGGATATTATCCTTATGATGTTGAAGGAGTTAAAACAAAACCTAATCAACTGGTGAAAGATGGAAAATTAATCTCTCTTTTAAATTCAAGAGAAACTTCATCAAAACTTGGAATGACCTCATCCGGAAATGCCAGGTCCGTTATTTCAGACCAGCCCATTGTCAGAATGAGCAATACATTTTTACAACCTGGAGACAATGAAGTTGAAGAATTATTTGAAGACATTGACAATGGAATTTATCTTAAAGGCTCACGAGGAGGTCAGGTTGACACAGGCAAAGGAATTTTCCAATTTAATGCCGCTGAAGGCTATATAATTGAAAACGGTGAAATCACAACACCTATAAGAGACGTATCACTTTCAGGAAACATATTGGAAACACTGAAAAACATTGATGCTATAGCTAACGATTTTAAACTGAGCGTTGGATTTTGCGGAAAAGATGGTCAGACAGCTCCAGTAGGAGACGGCGGACCACATACAAGAATCTTAAATGCACTAGTCGGAGGAATGGGATAATGATAAGTGACAGAGCAGGATATTATTTGCTTGACTTGGCAAGGGAATGCATAAGGTATTTTCTAGAAACAGGAAAACATAAAGTAAAACCTGAAATGTATCCCCTTGAACTGGATGAGGACTTGGGCGTTTTCGTGACTTTGAATAAGAAAAGTAATCTGAGAGGATGCATCGGATATGCAGAACCTATAAAACCTGCCATTGACGCAACTATGGAAGTGGCATTAGCGGCTGCATTTAACGATCCAAGATTCCCACAAGTGACCGAAGAGGAATTTGAAAACCTTGATTTTGAAGTTACAGTTTTGACAAAACCCGAAATAATCGAAGTGGCACACTATCAACAATACCTTGATGAAATAGAAATTGGCCGTGACGGACTAATAATTCAGAAAGGATATGCAAGGGGGTTATTGCTCCCCCAGGTTGCCGTTGAAAATGCGTTCACAACTGAAGAATTCTTAGAGCACACCTGCATGAAAGCGGGAATCAGTGCAGACAGCTGGATGGATGCAAGTTGTGATGTATATAAATTCCAGGGACAAATTTTTAAATAGTGATAACAATGATGATACCAACAATACCTACGCCTGATGAATTATTGGACAAGGGATTCAGTCGAGGAAAAAAACAAGCTGATTTAATTAGAAGTCAAAAAATGCCTAAACATCTGAAAGGCAAAAGAATTGAGGAAAGAAGAGTCGTTACCTCCTGTCAGGTTATTAAAGATAAATTGAAATCAATCATAGATGCGGTTCCTGAAATTGAAAGCCTGCATCCGTTTTACCAGGACTATATTGACATCACCGTTGGCGTGGACGATATGAAACAGGCTCTTGGAGGGCTTAACTGGGCTTATGGAATCATTACTCAACTCGAAAAGGAATACGGTGCAAAAATCAGGAAAAATCCTTCCGAAAAAGCAACTGCCATTCAAAAACAGGCCTACGGAAGAATTGCATCTGTTGTAAATAAGATAAAGCCTAATTTGGATTTCTTGGATTTTGCAAAGCAGAACCTGAGAAATATGCCTACAATTGACTTTGATGCAACAACCATCGTCATTGCAGGTTTTCCGAATGTTGGCAAATCAACGCTTTTAAGACAGATTACCGAAGCCGAGCCTCAAGTTGCCAACTACCCTTTTACAACAAAAGGTATTCAGATAGGCCATACCGAACGCCACTGGAAGCATATCCAGATTATTGACACACCAGGACTTCTAGACAGACCGGTTCTGGAAATGAACGACATTGAGATGAATGCTATTGTTGCGCTTGAACATTTGGCCGACACAATACTGTTTATCTTTGACGCTTCCGAGACCTGCGGATTCCATTTGGATAATCAGTACAACCTTTTAAAACAGATCGAGAAGATATTTTCCGAGATACCTATAATCTATTTATTTAACAAGATGGATTTGATTGAAGATACAGGATACCTTGATCAGTACATTGATGATGAAGACAATTCAATTTTCATTTCTGCCATAGAAGGAGAAGGCATTGAAGAAATCAACAAGAAAATCGATTCAATTAAAAAAATAGAACGTGTTTTAGACGAAGATGATGATTATTACTGATGCCTAAATTTTAGTAACTTTTAGTAAATTTAATCGAAAAGTTTATATACTAACAAATTGTAATTAAAATATGAAATTTAAAATTCACCTATAGGAGTGTGAAAAATATGGTAGATTCCGAAACTATTGAAACCAAAATTTCTGATAAAAAAGAAGAATTCGAAGAAGACATCGAAGATGAAACCTTCGACGATGCAGACGATTTGAAAGACAAATATGAAGAAACAAAAGAAAAAAGTAAAAATATAGCGGACAATGTACTCAATGATTTATACACAAGTATAGATGAATTCAAAGATTACATTAAAAATGTGCAAAAAAATGCAGACAAAAAATATGCTGACTACAAAAAATCAACTGTTCAAACTTTAGATGTTGATCTCATAGAAACCAAAGATATCTACTACATCAAAGCTGCAGTTCCAGGCGTTACAAAAGAAGATGTGTCTATTGAAGCTGGAGACAATGACATCAGCATTGAAACAACCTTCAAACCATACATCGAAGAATTTAAAGACGATGAAACCGCTGAAGTAATCGCATCATCCATCAAATCCGGAAGATGTGTTAAAACCATCAGATTCGAAACCAGCATTGATTTAGAAAATATCACTGCAAAATTCACTAACGGAACAGTTATCATAACCATTCCAAAGTTAATAATCCCAAAACATAAAGTAAATGTAGAATAGATTTCTACATTTTATCTCTTTTTTTAAAAAAATTAATATCTGACTTTACCTATGTGCCTTGTAGCACCAGGATCTTCACCGTTATAATGCGCCAAGTAATATACAAACCATTCTAATGGAATAACCAATATGAATGGAGACAGCAATTTATCCACATCAGCATAATCCTTTAATTCATAAAGAAGTATTTTCAGTTTGAGGTTTTCTGAAAAGTCAATGGCCTTCTGAGTGATTTCATCGGATTCGAAATCTGATTTTAAAAATATAATTGGAACATCCTTTTCAGCGCGTTCAATAAGACCGTGCCTGAATTCAGCGGAATATTCAGGACAGGCATGTTTTATTGCACCTTCCATAAGCATGGTCATTGCAAGCTTATAAGCAAGACCGAAGTTAGGTCCGCTGCCCAAGCAATAAAAGATATCCTCTTTTTTAAAGTCCTGTGCCAGCAACCTGTTGTCATATTCCGTGGTTTTCAATAACTCCTCAAGGATATCAGGCATTTCACCCAACTGTTTTAACAAAGTGTCCTTTCCTTCATAATCACTGGCCGCAAACAATATCTGATATAGGCAAGCGAGTTGAGTTATATAGGTTTTTGTTCCTAAAATCGCCGTTTCTGTTTCGCATCTTGTTACAATTGGAGTTTTAGCTTCTTTAATCATTGAACTTTCAGGTTCATTAGAAATGGAAACAGTATGTACGTTGAATTCATTAGCCCTTCTCAGTGAAGCAAGGGTGTCTGCTGTTTCGCCTGATTGGGATGTGAATATCGCTAAGGAATTTTCATTATCGACCAGTTTTTTGTTATAATAGAATTCATAACCTGTATAAACTTCTATATCGATATTGGTGCTTGACATCCTTATAGCGTCCCTTACACTATAACATGTTGAAATGGAACTTCCGCAGCCGATCAGATAGACCTTGTCCACTTCTGAAATCAATTTTGAAACTTCCTCCAATTTAGGCATTTCACTTTCAAAAGTCTTTCTAAGGGAGTCGGGTTGTTCCATCATCTCATCATACATTTTATATTTCATAAGCTTAAACTCCTTAAAATTAAATATTATAATTAATATATTGTTAATTAAGATATAAAAAGGTTCTTAAACAAATCAGATAATGATTAAAATGAAAGCGGATTTAAATTTAATGGGAATGGAAAGGGGCAGGCAATACGAAACAATCATCACTACAAAAAATGCTGACGGCAGTAAAAATGCCGCACCTATCGGTGTAATATGTGCCGGTGAGGATAAGGTAATCACCCGAATTTTCAAGGGAAGCCATACCCTAGACAATATGGTCCGCGAAAAGGAGTTTATCGTGAACATCACACATGACCCTGAATTATATACCGTTTCACTGCTTGGAAATTTGCCTCAAGAATATTTCAACGACGATTATTCACTGAAATGCGTTGACGCCTATTTTAAATGCGAAACTATTAATTTTACAGAAGCCGTAAAACAAAGCGACCCCATCAAAAAGAAAGAAGAAGCAATCGTTATCAAATCTGAAGTCAGGGACATGGTCATTAGAAAAGAAATTAAAGCAATGAACCGGGGTTTCGGATATGTCATTGAATCCCTAGCCAACTTAACACGTTTTGATTTGGTTGGCGATGCTCAAAAGGAAATATATATAACCCGCTTTAAAGAAGCAAACCGCGTTGTTCTGAAAGTCGGAAGAAAAGAAGATATTAAAGCAATGCATGAAATAAAAAAAGAATTAATAAAAAGAGGTTATGACCTCTAATTAATAATCACGTCCATAAATTCGAAATTCTCTCCATCGAATAATCCTTTGTCGGAAATCTTAATTGACGGAATAACAAGCAATGCCATGAATGCCATTGTCATGAACGGAGCTTCCAACTGACAGCCTAACGCTTTTGTCATGTCATGGAGAACGCTTAATTTTTCAGCAACTTCACCTGCATCATTGTTGGACATTAATCCTGCAATAGGAAGAGGCAATGAATCACAGAAGTCTTCGCTTACAACAGAAATTCCTCCCTTATCCTCAATTACCTGATTGGCCGCCTGAGCCATCATTTCTGAGTTATATCCCACAACGATAATATTGTGAGAGTCGTGAGCAACTGATGAAGCAATAGCTCCTTTTTTAAGTCCGAATCCTTTCACAAATGCATTGGCAACAGTGTTTCCACCATAACGCTCGACAACTGCTATCTTCAAAACATCCTGTAAGATGTCCGGCTGGACAACACCATCCAGAACTTGCAATTTTGCGGTTGTTTTTTTGGTTAGCAAATCACCGTCAGAGCATTCAATCACATTGACTTCACATTCATCCCCGTCATAAGGTATATCGAAATCTCCGGCGGTTTTTTTAGATACATCCATTGTGTTTTTAGGTTCGATTTCCGGAACATCGAACAAAACGTTTTCTCCGTCGAAAACGCATTCTCCTCCAATGTATGTCGCTAAAACATTACAGTCCCATATGCTGTCTACTATTATATAATCCGCTTTTGCACCGGTTATAATAGCTCCGGAGTTTAAATTGTAGTGATAAGCAGGATTGATTGTTACCATGTGAATGGCTTTTAAGATGTCAATCCCTAAACTGACTGCCTTTTTGATGGATAAATTAAGATGGCCCTTAATCAGATCACTTGGGTGCTTGTCATCACTAACTATAAAATCAAATAGCGGGGAGTATATTTTTTTCTCGAAAATGTCCCTGAATAGAAGACTCATAGGACTTGGATTTTCAAGCAGTGAATTGCCTTCCTTTATATTGAAAAGTCCTTCCATATCCATGGCAGATGAACCGTCACGAACCATGATTTTCATACCTTTAATCTTTTTCTCAAGAGCTTCGAAAACATTGCTGCATTCATGGTCTGTACTTATACCCTGTGCAAGGTATTTGTCCAAATCTCCACGGGAAAGCAGCGGCGCATGACCATCAATCGGCTTTCCATATTTTTTCGCCAAATCCAGTTTTCTGATTACTTCCTCATCACCGTTTATTACACCAGGGAAATTCATCATCTCACCCAATGCAACAATTTCATCTTTTTTAAGCAGATATTCAATGTCTGATGAGTCTAAAACGGCACCTGAAGTTTCAAATGAAGTGGCAGGCACACATGAAGGTGCTGTGAAATAAAAATTGAAAGGAACTTGCTTTGCATTTTCAATCATTGCTTCAATACCTTCAATTCCTAAAACATTAGCTATTTCATGAGGATCGCAAACAACACCAGTAGTTCCGTGACGCACTGCAATTTTAGCAAACTGTGCAGGAGTAATCATACTGCTTTCAATGTGTATATGGGAATCTATGAATCCCGGAATCATTAATCCTCGAACATCAACAAGGGTGTTCTCGTCAATTGAAATTGGAGTGACCTCCTTGAATATGCCGTCTTCAATTGTGATTCTTGCAGGATGAATAGTGTCAGTTATCACATCCAGAATAAAAGCTGTAAATGACATGGTCAGTCCTCCTGTAATGCATTATAAAGCAATGGCAGAAATGTGCCTATGTCTGTAACAATTCCAACCACCTGTGCGCTTCCCCTGTCTGACAATTTGGTAACAGTGGAAGGATTGATGTCAACACAAATACTTTTGACGCTTGAAGGAAGCAGGTTACCTGTTGCGATTGAATGGAGCATGGTGGCAATCATGATAACCATGTCGACTTCCTGGGCATAATGCCTCATGAGCTTTTGTGCCTCTACAGTGTCGGTTATGACATCAGGCAAAGGTCCGTCATCACGGATTGAACCGGCCAGGACATATGGAACATCATTTTTAATACATTCATACATTACCCCGCCTGTCAAGGTACCGTCTTCAACCGCGTTTCTAATGGATCCTGAATTGTTGATTCTGTTGATTGCCCTCATATGGTGAGTATGGCCATGAGCGACAATCTTGCCTGTTTCAACTTCAATACCCAAGGAAGTGCCGAATAAGTCGGATTCAATATCGTGAGTGGCCAAAGCATTGCCTGCCATGATGACATCAATATAACCTTCCCTGATAAGTGAAGCCAAGAACTTGCCCGAGCCGGTGTGGATGATTGCAGGCCCGCCAACGATACCTATTTTACCGCCTTTGGCTTTGATTTCTTTCATTTCACGGGCAATACCATTAATAAGATTCATCAAAGGCTTTTCAGATGACACTTCACTGTTCATGAATTCGAACACCTGCTGCTCTTCACGTGACCTGTGAGGCGGTGTAACCCTGACACCGTCAAGACCTACAACGATTTTATCTCCAGCTTTTACATCAGCAATTGGTTTAACAAATGCTCTTTTAGCCTCTTCATCAACAACAACAAGACAATCCATTTCAATTTCTTCAACTGGTATCCAATTACCGTCATAAAATATGTGAGTGGTATGATTGGATGATGAATAAAATCCTTCAGGAGCAACCTTATCCTTGGTTGATGCAACAAGATTTACTTGCTTAATCTCATCGATGGCTGCACCTAGTACAGACAGTTCATCCAAGATAGATTCTAAAAGTTCGGGAGAATCTGCTGAAACTTCAATCTTTGCATGACTTACATCTGATTTCTTGCGTCCAACATCAATTTCCAATATATCAAATTCTCCGCCTTTGTCCATAATAATTCCCATTGTCTTGGTTAAAGTCAATGAATCAATAATATGGCCTGAAAGCTCAATAGTTCTTTTATTCATAACAATATGCTCCATTTTTAGTTAATATAATAATTATGTTCTTGGTGATATTTAATGGTATTGTTATGGTTAAAAAAAAGAAAAGAATGAAAATAATGAAGATTATTTTCTTAATGCTTTAAATGCTTTTAAACCAGTGAATGAAATATTTTCTAAATTAATTTCTTTATACTTTCGTTTATAGAACTCATCTTCATTAAAAGTACCCTTTTGTTTTTCAGCATTTATTTCATCCACTATTTTATTAACAATATTAATATAAAATTCTACCGATTCATCATGCCCCATGTCTTTTGTAGGAACATAAACTGCAGCCATTGTCGCTCCAATTGCCCCTCCTCCGATTGAACCCAGTTTTTCGCGTTCTAATGCTAAAATCGATTTTACAAATTCATCATCGATTAAGTTATAAACCTCTAAAAATTCAGGTTCATTTCGTGCATAAAACTCTATGGACTGATTAGTATTTTTACGCTTAATATTAGCGGTTTTTTCATAAACAATATCCATAGATTTACTTTTACCCAATATTTTACCAAATTTTCCGGAGATTTTATCATCAACATCAATTAGCTTATCTAAAGTAGAATCAGAGCTATCACCGGATTGACCATTATCATAACTCAAAGATAGATTTTCTTCCTTTCCATTGCCAATTTTTGTACCGCAATTAGGGCAAAAAGCACTATCCCCAACATCATATCCACAAGTAGGACAAACTGATTTAGGAATTTCATGTTCTAATTTTGCACCACAATTAGACAAAAAGCATTATCTCCAATCCTATCAAAACCACAATTGGGACAATTTACCATTATTTTCCACTTCCACTAATTTTGTTTTCTACAAATCCGTTTTTTAGTTTAGAAAACTAAAATTTTGATTCTCATAAACTTCTTCAAGTTTAAAATCATAACATTCCTTTAAAATTATCAGTTATTCCGAGAATTGTTTCTTTAAGGTATATGTTTGAAATATATGCCATGACTATTCCTAAAACAACTATTAAAATCAAATGTCCTCCGAAAAATCCTTCGTAAAACCCTGCAACAAAAGCACCGTAGGTAAATTGAACTAAAGGAGTTTCTAAAAGACCTAATAATAATCCGACAATTAAACCAAATACAATTGCATTTGCTTCATTATCAATAGCCGCACCAAAAAATCCTGCAGACAAAATGATTGCAATGATGAACGATAACCATGAAAAACCAATTAATAATCCTATGAATGATAATATTAATGCTACAACTAAAGCAATTAATGAAGGTTTTATTAAAGTGTTCAAATTGATTTTTTCTGCAAAAGAACTTGTAGAAACTACTTCGTGTTTAGTTTTTTCACCTGTAACTAAATTTGTACCACATTCTTCACAGAAAGTTACATTATCTTCAATTTCAATACCGCAATTAGGACAAAATTTTTTATTGATTTTCTGTACATTATTAACCTTTGTCCCACATATTGAACAAAATAAAGTATTTTCAGGCAATGTAGCGCCACAATTTTCACATTTCAAGGATGAATCTTCCTCTGCTTTAACTTTAGCACCACAACTCGGACAGAAAGAATTACTTTCACTTAATTCAGCACCGCAATTACTGCATTTTTTTGTAGAATCTGAAACAGGTTTTATTTCTTCAGATTTAACAAGATTGCTCCCGCAATTAGGACAATTTTCCAAATCTTCAGAAATGTTTATTCCACAATTACTGCATTTAACCATCTAATCACCAGATTATCCGAATAATAAATCCTGTTTAAGTTGATCAAATTCCTCTTGAGTTATTGCGCCACTTTCAAGCAATTCTTGGAATTCTTTTAATTGTTGTGCTTTAGTAGGTTCAGCAGATTGATTTTCAACAATTACTGTTTGAGGTTTATCTTTTAAAGATTCATATAAATCTACTAAATCCTGACCAAATTCATAGCTTGGCAATCTAATTTCATAAGAGGTATTGTCGACTAATTTTATTAATAGCCTATCGAACATGTCCGCACTATCATTGTTTGCAACCATGTCCTTAAATCTAGTTGCCTTAAGAGATTGAATTTTATTTTCAAGATCTCTTCGAATATCATGAGGAGAAGTCCAAGCCCTTTTAGTAATATCTTCATATCTGCTGTCATCACCAAGTCTTTTTGTTACTCTCATTGAAACAATTTTATCAAAATAGAAATTGTTTATTCCTGCATTTACTTTTTCGAAATCCCTATTATCAATTTCCATGAAAACAAATTTATTTTCTTTAATCAGGAAAAATCCATCAATCATTGTTTCATTACCAATGTATAAATTAGGATTATATCCTGAAACCAATTTATTAATAGTTTTGTGTTTAGAAGTTGACTCTTCTAACATGTTAAAACGTTTTACACTGGTTAGGAAATAATCTTCATCCTTGATTCCAAATTCTTCTGCAAGTTTATCGTATCTTGCAAGAACGGCATCACGTCTAGCATTCCATTCCTGTTGTTTAAATGAAACAGAAGCGCCATTATCTAATTTATGACCGCATTCTACACAGAAATTGGTATTTTTATTATTTTTTGTTCCGCATTTAGGGCAAATATCAGATGAAGATTCGAATTTATCGACTTTTTCACCACAATTAAAGCAAAAATCAGAGCCTACAACTTCCGCACCACAATTATTACATTTAACCATAATTTATCACCAATTATTTTGATCTAGGGTTCTTTTGATTTTATTTCCCCATGCATTATCTTCAATATTCTTTACAGTTGAGTCTAAGTTACTTGAAACATCAGAAACAGATGAGTTTAAAGCATTGATTTTATTGTCCATGATATCTATTTCCAGTTTCATGAATCCTTTCTCGATATCAGTGTAGATTTTAGAGTTCTCTTCTGAAATCATTTCAACATCGCTTCCTTCGTTCAGCATGTCCATTAATCTTAAAAATACATGTTCCTGGTGTTGTTTTTCATATTCCTTAATATCTGCAACACTGTAAATCCTATCCAACAACATTTTAAGCACATTAATGAAATCTTCCCTGTCAGAGTGATCATTGACATTGTGTGGCAGGATATCAGTTTTAAGTAAGAATACAGATTGAATGTCATTATCATTTTTTAACACTAAAGAGTATCCTTTGTTTTCAATGTAGACTAATGCAATTGATTGTTTTTCATAGATATCAATTTCCACTTTTGAAAATTCTTTTGGAATTGATAGAAAATCTAGATTACGTACTAACATTTTAACACCTCATTTTTTAATAAAATCCTTAGCAAATTTACCTATGAAATAAATTATGGCCCCGATTAGAATCAGTTTAATCAAAATGAACAATAAACTTCCTAGACCCACAAATATAACTGGAATAAACGTGCCAATAACGGTTATCACAACTATAATAAGAAAAATGATTATGATAATACCTAAACCAAATCCCATATTTTCAAAAAAGTCTATAAAATCCATAATTTACCTCATTTAAATTTAACAGTCTTTGCATATGATTTTAGCATATCAAGGTCATATCCACCGACAAAAACGGCTTTACTATTATCATCATTTCTAACGCCAACAACATATTTCGGCAGATTTGTCATGCCAATGTCATTATAAAACACCAGCATATCCCCATCACTTTCATAAAAATTATAGAGAAATGAAGTCGTCAGCACATGAATAGAATAATCCGCAGCATTTGAGTAGCCTCCACTAACTTGAGAGTCGTCATAATAGTAAACACCAAACTCATCCTCATCAATGACTCCATTAGAATCATCATCTTTTAGGTATTCCTTTGCACAGCCTAATGGCTTATTATCAAAACACCAAGCCGCATCACTGTAATGCTCGCCTTTCGGAACATCCATTGTGAATAGGCCATCAAAATCCTGAGTTTCTGCTGCAAATGAACTAACTGCAGTAATTGCTATTACTGCCAAAATAACGATTAATAGTAACCATCCCTTCTTGATGAATATCCCCTCATTTATTTGGTAATATAACTTTTGTTACACACATAATATAAACATTGCTATTAGCATGCTAATATCATATACATATCTATTAAATAGCCAAAATATATATTCAAAATCATGAGTCAAAAAGACGATATGAGCATCGTATCTTTGCTAGCTCGTTCTAAAAAAAGAATAAACGTGCTTAAATCTTTAGAAAAGGAAGATAAGATACCTTCAAAGATCAGCAAGGATATTGGAGATAACAGCAATCATGTCTCAAAATACCTAAAGACTTTAAAGGATGCAGAGTTAGTAGAATGTCTTAATGAGGAAGACAAAAGATACAGATTCTATAGTATCACAGATAAAGGCAAATATTATCTGGATAAAGTAGAAAAAGATTATAAAGACTAATTTTAAAAAAAAATAAAAAAAAGTTAGACTCATGGTTTATGAGTCTAAAGTCCGAAGAACAGGTATATTATAAATACAATAACCAGTATCCACATACCCCAACCTAACTCTTTTATTTTTCCGCTGGCAAGGCTTCCGATTGCGTAAATAACGAATCCCCAAGCGATACCTAATGAAATTGAGTAGGTTAAGATCATCATGATAATGGTTATGAATACTGATGCCGCAACAACTAAATTGTCCCATTCGACTTCTTTTAATTGTACAATCATCAATATACCCACAATAACAAGCGCCGCACAGGTAACCGGAGATGTGAATAATCCTAATACCAATGGTGCGAAGAATATTGATAATATGAATAATATACCGGTTACGATTGCGGTTAAACCTGTTTTACCGCCGAGACCGATACCAGTTGCACTTTCAACATATGCTGTAACAGTACTTGTACCGAAGATTGCACCGACAATACCGCCAACTGCATCTGCTAAGAATGCATTTTCAATACCCACAGCCTGACCTTCTTCATCAATAAATCCACATTGTCTACCTAATGCCATCAATGTTCCTGTTGTATCGAAGAATGTTACGAATACTAAGGAGAACAGCATCATTATCAAGTTTGGAATGTTTGTAAAGAGTTGTCCGAATCCTCTGGTGAATCCTGCAAATAATGACAAGTCAAAACTGGTTGTAATGAACTGTGCCGGAACAGCAGGCATTAAAATGTCTCCTGTACCATATCCGAGTGCTGTGAATATTACACCAATGATTGCAGTTATGACCAAACCGACAAATACTGCAGCAGGGAATTTCCTTACATATAAGATTAGAGTTATTATAACACCAATCAATGCAAGAAGCGCTGGAGCAGCAACGAGGCTGCCCATTGCAACATAAGTTGATGGGTCGGACACAATAATTCCTGCACCTTTAAGACCAAGGAATGCCAGGAAGAATCCGATAGCCGCACCAATACCAAGTTTCAAATCAAGAGGAATGATGTTCAAAATAGCTTCCCTTAATCCTGAAACAGTAATGATTAAGAAGATTATGCTTGAAATGAATACTGCTGCAAGCGCAGTTTCCCAAGTGTTACCCATAGTTAAAATGATTGTGTATGTAAACAATGCATTTAGTCCCATACCTGGAGCTAATCCGACTGGATATTTAGCAACTAGCCCCATAATTATACATGCTATACCGGAAGCAACTGCGGTAGCAAAGAATACTCCGGTTGCAGGCATTCCACCATCAGCCAAGATTACTGGGTTTACACCTAAAATGTAAGCCATTGCAAGAAATGTGGTGATACCTGCTAGAATTTCAGTTTTAAAATCAGTTCCATTTTCCTTTAATTTAAAAAAATTGTCCAACATATAACACCTCTTCAGAAAAAATATGTTTTTTCTGAGATAGTATTATTTTTGAAAAAAAGTAGTATTAAATTTAACTATAATTTTTTTAACAGTAATCAGAATTGAAAATGAAGTATTATTCGATTAGGGTTAAAAAGTCATAGATTATTTTAGCCGCAACAACTGCAGTGTTGTCACCGAGTCTGTCACTGGCCGTTTCGACAACATCCAAACCGACAACATCCTTATGGGACAATGCCTCTATGATTGTCTCGATTTCAGAAATGAATAGTCCTCCGGGTGTTGGATTGCCCACATTCGGCGCAAATGCCGGGTCCACTACATCCATATCTATTGAAATGTAGATAGGAGTATCAATATTGATTAAGAAATACTCTATTTCATCCATATGCTTGTGGACGGCCTTGTTTTTAAATGTCTGAATGTTGTATGTTGATTTTACATATTCCTCTTCATCCGCAGATGAGGACCTGATTCCGATTTGAACTATATCGACTCCGTTTTCATGAGCCCGTCTCATGACTGTGGCGTGTGAATATTTCTCGCCTATGAACTCGAAAGCTAAATCACGATGCGCATCCAAATGTATCACGGTTAACTTATCATATTTTTCACTTAATGCTTTGATGGCGCCGATTGAAGCGGAATGCTCTCCTCCTATTATTATAGGTTTGAGATTCAGGTTTAAAAGTTCACTGACCGTGTTTTCAACTATTTCACAAGTTGCCTGGCAGTTTCCTGGAACAACATTGACATCCCCGAAATCATAGAAAACGGTTGTCAAATCTTTATTAAAAACAGTATTGTATTTTTCAAAACCAAATGATGCTTCGCGCACAACAATTGGTCCTGAACGTGCACCGGAATGATAAGAAGTAGTGCTGTCAAATGGAACTCCGATTATCCCAAATGAATTTTCTTTTAAATCATCAGTTTCTGCTGAAAATGCAAATTTCCATGGTTCGTAAGTATTTAAAAGCATAATGAATCTAAAAAGGAAAATAAATAAGAGAACTTATGATCCTCTAGTTCTCATTATTTTCATATTTCCCATAGCAACAATATATTCAACTTCAATACCTTCGACAATAGCATCTTTCAAGTCTTCAGGCATTGGTAATTCAATAGTATCGTAATTTTCCATATCCATAATTTGAACAGTGTCTCCTTGAATGGAAATAACTTGTCCTAATCTTTTATCGATGATAGGGATATCTACTTTGTTATCTACAGGTTTAACTAAACTTCTTTTTTGATTATCGAAAACACCTACAGCTTCAATTCTTGCTTTAGCTGCACCGTGTTTACCTGGAGATGAAGTGGTGTAACTGATAATTTTACAAGCTTCTCCTCCTAAAACGATGTATTTTCCAACTTTCAATGTTTTAATTTCTACAACTTTTGTTGACATTAATTTTCCTCCATTTTATATAAAAACCGGTTTTTAATCTTATAATAAGGAATATTATTAGATTATTATAAACTATCTTTTCCATTTTATTTAAAGTATTCGTTTATTAAATAATTAAATACATTAACATACATATTAAATAAATAAGTGATAAAATGAAAATAGCTATCGTATCCGGACATGATGAAGGACCAACAAAATTGAACGCATTTGACAATGCGCTGAGCAGTGCTGGAATAGGTGATGTCAATCTGATAAAAGTATCCAGCATGCTTGCATCAAATACGCAAGTAACCGAATTGCCGAAACTCAAAGCGGGCGCTATGGTGAATTGCGTTTTGTCCGAAGTGACTTCAGATAATCCCGGTGATGAAATAATCGCTGTTATTGCAGTGGCTATTGGAGAAGAATTAGGCTGTGTTGTTGAAACAACAGGAATTAACAGGAATCATGATGAAGTAATTAATGAAGCTGAAGATATGGTCAGATACATGATGGATAAACGGAACGTTGAAATTAAAGAACTGATAGTGGAATATTCCTCTGCAACTGTCAAAAACATCTCATCCGCCGTATCATCAGTGGTTTATCTAGACGACAAAATCATAGAGGGATAATATGGATCGTGAAACAAAAAAAATTGCTAAAAGATTGGCAAATAAAATTATTAAGGAAGTCGGTCCTGCCGTAAGGGAATATGCAGGAACACAGCTTGGAGGAACTGAAATAAAAATCGGTGCAGACGGCACCCCCACCTCCTATATCGACCAGATTGCTGAAGAAAAGATTGTTAACATTCTAAAGAATGCAGACGTATTATCCTATCTGATCAGTGAAGAAATCGGAGAGTTGAAACTGGGCAAGGGTACAAAAAGAATCATCAAATTATCCCATGAACTGAAACGTACCGACTTGACCGAAGAAGAAACTCCAAAATTCATTTTTCTAATTGACCCGATTGACGGAACAAGCAATGCGATTAAGGAAATCCCCGCATATGCCATATCAATTGCGATTGCGGAAGTGAATCAGGGAAGGCTCGCAACATTGAATGACGTGGAACTGGGTTTTGTATACAACCTGGCCAACGGTAACTTTATCGAAGCGGAGAAAGGTAAAGGATGTCATTTAAACAATGAAAAGTTGATTCCGAGCGATAATGTGAAAATAAATAAGATGACCCTTGGAGGATTCACTAAAAGCGGAACATCAGAAGCATCCAAACTTGTTGACCGTGCAAGGCGCATGAGAGTGCTTGGAAGTGTTGTTCTGGAACTTTCCTATGTTGCAAGTGGAAGATATGATGCGTTTCTCGATTTGAGGGGAAGCAGAATAATAGACATAGCCGCAGGAAAATTAATCCTCGATGAAGTGGGATGCATAATTACCGACAAATACGGCCATGAACTGGACAATGTCCTAAGCATCTATGAAAAAAGCATTGTTGTGGCTGCAAATAACAGGGAAATGCACCAGCAGATCATTGATATCCTGAATGACAATCAGGTGGACGTCATCGGCAAAATCGGAATTATCTCAAGAATAGACCAGGACAAACCAATTCTCTTTTCCGCCAAACTGATTGATTACATTCTGACCAATGGCTGTGAAGTAGTTATCGAGAAGCAATTATCTGATAAACTCATTGAACTTAGGCAAAATCCAAAATTGAATGAGATAATTGAAGAGACAAAAGAAATTTACCCTGAAATTGCAGATATGCTTGACGATATTGATTTTAACATAGATTACGCTAAATTGTCCCAGGACCTATTTGATTTTGAATGCGACATGGCCACCATTTTGGGTGGAGACGGCACGCTCCTAAGAGCCCAATCAAGGCTAAAACCTGAAATACCAATCTTTGGAATCAACATGGGAACCGTTGGATTTTTAACAGAAATTGAAGTTAAAGACACATTCAATGCCCTGCATGAGATTTTAAAAGGAAACTATTACAAAGAAAAAAGGACAAGGCTTGTAGTATCCCACGACAATCACGATTTCACAGCAATGAATGAGGTTGTTGTGATGACAAACAAACCTGCAAAAATGCTTCACTTTGAAATCAGAGTTGACGGAGGAATCATTGAAGAGGTCCGTGCAGACGGACTGATTGTCTCCACACCTAGCGGTTCAACAGCTTACTCCATGTCTGCAGGAGGACCTATTGTCGATCCGAAAGTTGCGGGATTCGT
This sequence comes from Methanobrevibacter sp., assembly GCF_017406825.1. Taxonomy (GTDB): domain Archaea; phylum Methanobacteriota; class Methanobacteria; order Methanobacteriales; family Methanobacteriaceae; genus Methanocatella. Next base: position 29,516 of record NZ_JAFQXT010000003.1, on the reverse strand, counting down.
CATAATACCAATCTGTCCATATAAACTGGGCGTAAGGCCTTTTGTTGTATCTGACGACAGTGAGATTACTGTCAAACTACTTAAAAAAGGTAAAAGTGCAGTATTTGTTATGGACGGCCAGATTACCGAAGAAGCAGATTACGAGGAAGAAATCAAATTTAAAAAATCCAATAAGGACGCATACTTCATCAGAACTTCCAGCAAATATTTCTATGAAAAAGTCAAGGACAAATTGAAAGAAGGCGGAATCGAAACCAACAATCGGTGCAATAATGAATAATCTTGTAATTGATTTGACACATGGCGGCGTTAAAATAGCCAACAGCCTGGCAAAAAAAGGCAAAAATGTACTTGCTTTCGACCTTTACAATACTTTAAACGACATAGATAAAAGGATGCTTGAGATATACGACGTTGAATTAATTCAGCTTGAGGATTTAGCCAATTATAAAGGGGGTATGTGCGTAATATATCCAATACACATGCCTTTAAGCTTCGATGAGATAAAATCATACAATCCCGATTTGAATTATGCATTCAAAAGTCATCACGAGGCCATCAAGGATCTTCTAAACGATTGGGCAGATGATATTGTAAAAATTGAAGTGACCGGAGTCAAGGGAAAAACAACTTCAGTCTTTATGCTTAAAGAAATACTTCTAGATGAAAACCCGCTGATTTTATCAAGCCTTGGCGCTTACCTCTATGAAGACAAAAATGAACTCATTTTAAAAAAGAACATCTCAATTGCTCCGGCAAACATTAAGGAAACCGTCGATTTAGCCTATAAAGTCGCAAACCCCATCTGCAAAATAGCTGACGGTGTTGTTGAAAGAACAAACCATAGGAAATATAACTGCGCCATCTTCGAGTCATCATTAGGAGTGAGCGGCATAGGGGACGTCGGCCTTCTGTTGAATATTGCAGAGGATTATCCTATTTCCAAAGGCAGAAGCAGTGCTTCTGAAGCCAAAAAACAAGTGTTCAGATGCAAATGCGTCTGCATTCAAAAAGAGGCATTTGATGAATATTACAGCGACATCAAACATGAAAAAACAAATACATTCTCATTGAACGACTCTTCATCAAATCTATTTATCAGGAAAGTGGAATATGACTTGAACCAGACATCCGCAGAACTGGAATACAGGGACGTTAAAACCGTTAACGACAATATGATTTCAGGTGAAATTCGACTGAAATGCTTTGCACCGGGCCCGCACCATATGAGTAATGTTTTGGGAGTCGTCCTAACCTGCCTTAGTCTAGAAATTGATACTGAAAAAATAATTTCAGGACTTGAAAATTATAAGGGAATACCTGGCAGAACCGATAAGAAAACGGTTGAAAACTCAATAATCATTGAAGAAATCAATCCCGGATTAAATACGCAGTCAATAAAAGAATCAATTAACATGATTAATGATTTAAATGACTATTACGTATCCGTCGGTGGAGACTATGGGATTACCTGCGAAGAAATTGATGAGGAAAAGTTGGCGGACTATCTAAATACCCTTGACTGCAATCTCATTTTAACCGGGGATGTGGGTTTGTCAATTTCAAAAAAAATAACCGTACCTCATGAATTCCATAAAGATTACACAGATGTTTATGATTTGGCCATAAAAAATAATAAAAACCTTCTCTTTATCTATAGGTCAGATTACAGGAAACTTTCACAAAGATGATTTTCCAATAAGGATATCAATAAAGTATTTTAATCTGTAATTATAAATTAGAAATATCTGATTTTTAGCATAGGTGTGTGTCAGAGTGGTCAAATGAGATAGGTTCAGGGCCTATTGCTTAGTGCTTCGTGGGTTCGAATCCCATCACACCTACTTATTTTAACCTACAAGACATTTGAAATTAAATTTAGCTATTTTTAAACAAAATTAAAAATTTTCATCAAAAAATTTCAAATCAACAAAGTTTTGAAAGATTCCAAAAAATTGAAACATTTAATATATATTAATTCTAATATCTAATATTGTAACAAAATTATAGGCCATGGCCTATAAAAAAAATTTTAAAAAATGGAGATAATTAATGATTGTTGGAACTCGTGGAAGCCAATTAGCTCTAGCCCAAACAAAACAGGTTTGCGCTGATTTATCTAAAATAACTGGCGAACCTATCGATGTGGAAATTATCAAGACAAAAGGAGATAAAATAACCACATCCCAATTATATAATATGGATTCAAAAGGCCTTTTTACCAAGGAATTAGATATTGCCCTTTTGGAAGAGGAAGTTGACTTTACCGTGCACAGCTTTAAAGATTTGCCTACCGAACTGGATGAAGATTTGGAAGTTGTTGCTGTTCCAAAACGTGAATCTCCAAATGAAGTTCTGATTTCTAAAAAAGACTGGGACGATTTGGGTCCGGGTTCCAGACTTGGAACAAGCAGTCTTAGAAGAGAAGCATTCTGCAATCATTACAATAAAGAGTTTGAACTCAAACCTATCAGAGGAAACATCGAAACCAGAATTCAAAAAGCGCTGGACAGTGATTTGGATGCAACCATCATGGCCCAGGCAGGCCTTAAAAGATTAAATCTGACAAAATACATTAAGAACGTATTTCCGCTGGATTATATCACCCCACCTGCAGGCCAGGGGGCATTGGCAATAATCACAAGACGAGACTCCGACAAGAAGGATTTGATTTCAAAACTGAATGATTTCATTTCAATGCAGGAAGTTTTTGCAGAAAAAAAAGTGTTAGAGGAACTTGGCGTTGGCTGTCAATGGCCAATAGGTGCAATAGCACGCATGAAAAATGATGAATTTAATATTTATTCAATATTACTAACTAAAGAAGGAGAAATCCTTAAAGAACACAGAGAAAAAGGATCTGTAAAAGATGCGGTTGAACTTGGCGGTCGCATCGGAAGGATTTTTGAGGATTATGTTTAAACGGAGGAATTAGATTGAAAACTATAAACGTAGGAGTAGTCGGCGTGGGAGCGATGGGTGAAAACCATGTTCGTGTTTACCACAAAATGGAAGAAGCGAATTTAGTTGCTGTAAGTGATGTAAGTGAAAGGGCACTTAAAAAAATCGAAAAGAAATATGGTGCTAAAGGTTTCACTGAATACAGTGAACTATTGGAAAATCCGGAAATTGAAGCAGTGAGTGTATGTGTACCGACAACATTTCACCATGCGGTCGTAATGGAAGCCATAAAACACGGAAAACATGTTTTGGTTGAAAAGCCAATTGCATTCACTGTTCAGGAAGCTGAAGAAATGATTGCCGCTGCTAAGGAAGCCGGCGTTTTGCTTGCAACCGGACACGTCGAACGATTCAATCCTGCTGTTCAAAAAGCCAAAGAACTTATTGATGACGGAGTTATTGGAGATGTAGTATCCGCCTTTGCAAAAAGAGTAGGACCACTCCCACCAAGAATTAAGGACGTTGGTGTTTCAATAGATTTGGCCATTCACGATTTGGATATTATGAATTACCTGTTTGAAGAGGAAGTTACCCAGGTTTATGGTTCAATGAACTGCAGTTTTGATGACAGCGAATTCGAAGACCATGCCGAAATTATGGTTAACTTTGACAATGAATCCACAGGAATTGTTGAAGTGAACTGGTTAACCCCATACAAACGTAGAGAATTGGAACTTACAGGAACTGCAGGAATCATATCTGTAGATTACATCAAACAGAGCATTGAAGTGTTTGGTAAATTTGCTCAAGACATCCAAATCAAACACGAAGAACCTCTTAAAAGTGAATTAAAATCATTCTTAAATGCAGTGATGAATGGAGAAGAACCGGAAATAACTGGTGAAGATGGATTAAAGGCTCTTAAAATGGTTATTGCTGCGAACAGATCCTCTAAAGAACATAAACCAATTAGTTTTGAAGAACTTAAATAAGGTGATAATGTGAAAGAAAAATTAATCGCAAAGGCTCAAGAACTCAGACAACACGGATTTACCACTGGTGAAATTGCTGACGAATTAAATGTCAGCATGGATACTGCAAGATGGCTGACTCTCCAAAAAGCAACCGAAGAGAAAACAGAAGCCCCAGTTGACTTTGCTATAAACTGGAAAAGCATTGGTGGAAACTCAACTCGTTTAAGTTATGTTTCAGGCGCTTTAAGTGATATGGCATTGTCACATGGTGAAGTCGATACAGTTGTCGGTGTTGCAGTCAGCGGAATTCCATTTGCAACCGTAATGGCTGATTTAATTGAAGACATGAGCGGAGAAGACACTTCATTAGCTATTTTCCACCCTCATAAACACAGAAAAGACAGTGATGAAAGTGATGACGAAGGGACAATAAGTACTAATTTCGGCAGTGTCGATGGAAAAAGAGTTGTTATTGTTGATGATGTAATTACAAGTGGAAAAACTGTAAAAGAAGTTATCCACACTGTTAAAGACCTTGGTGGAGAACCTACCTGTGTTACAGTATTGATCGATAAAGCAGGACTTTCTGAAGTTGAAGGCGTTCCTGTCGAATCCCTAATTAAAGTAAGTAGATTATAATCTACTACACTTTCTATTTTTTTAAAACACCACAGTATTAATACAAAATGAATATAAAATAGATATAAGGTGAGAACATGTTCATTACCATAATCGCATTTAAAAATTTACACGGCGAAAATCCCTTTAAATTAAATGGAATAATCAAATTAGTCAAAGAACCTGACAACAAATACGATACAGAAGCAATAGCCTGTGAAATGAGATACTTTGGGAAAATAGGTTATGTAGCAAACAGCACAAATACAGTCATAAAAGGTTGTATGAGCTCAGGCCGTGTTTTTGACAAGATTGAAGACGAATACTTCGCCAAAATCAAATTCATAACAGGCAATACTGCAATAGCTGAAGTATTATCTTCAGACGAATACATAGCTGAGATTGAAAACCCCGAAAGCGATGTGCATTATTTGACTCACGGCTGAATTGCATTAAAAGCACCGCATAGGAATGATAATATGATAGCCCTTGGCAATGATATTGAACTTTTAGAACCTCAGGTACATGAGAACCTTGCAATAATTCCCCTAAAAACTGAAAGATTATATATTGATGTATTAACCCTTAAGAAAGGTCTGGAATTGGGATTGGCTGAAGTTAAGGAATGTGAGCACTCACAGGTCAACACTTTAATTGTTAAAAACCATGCGGTTACCCCACTGATTCTAATCGATGGTGAAGAAGTGGTGGGAGGAGACCAGAACCGTATCGTCAATGCAACCATTTTAATTGATGCCAGCAGTGAGATGAAAATTCCCGTAAGCTGTACCGAGCAAGGCAGATGGGGTTACATAGATGAATTTAAACAATCTGACTATATTGCAAATTATAATACTAGAAGAGCTAAGGAATATGCCTCAAGAAGCAGTGCTTCCTATCAGGATGTTATCTGGACATCAATCAAGAAATTAGAATTTGAGAATTCCTTTGCCTCACATACAAGTGCAATGGAAGAAAGCTATGAAAACCTAAAAGTTGACCACAACAAGATTGTAAAAGAATTTAAAATAATTCCTGAGCAGAATGGTGTTTTAATTATTGTAGATGGAGAGATCAAAGGTTTTGAATTGTTCCTGAACCCTGAAATCTATAGGGAATTTCATGAAAAAATACTGAAAAGCTATCTGATCGACTCCAAAATGGAAAATAAAACATTTGCAATAAATATCGATTCCGCAAGGGAAGTTATCAACAATGCCCTTGGTTCGACATTTGAAAAAAAGCAGAACAATGGGCTTGAAGAGGCTTTTGAATTTGAAAATTCAGACGGCCTTGGAACTCTCTGCACATATCAGAATAAGATTCTGCACTTATCTTACTTCAAGAAATTAGAAGATGCAACAATGGATGAGCCTAATGAAGACGTCTCATTAAAATCTAATATTTAATTCATCCATCATCTTTTCAATTTTCTTATTTAAATCTCTGATATTCGAATCTATATCCTGTTTTTCAATTACCAATTCATCAAGAGAAATAAATTCCCCTTCAAATGTATCAACATAGCGGGAAACAGACAGATTGAAATTATTGTCTTCGATTTCATCCACTGAAACTAAATTAGAGAATTTGGGCAATGATACCCTGTTAATGAATACCCTCTGCATTTTTTCTATAGTTTTATCATCCAGAATAAGGTTTCTTCTGAATAACCCGGGATAGGCCACGCTGCTCTTTTGTGTTTCATAGCTTGCGGACATGTCCATGAACAGAATATCTTTATCGGCCTTATTTTTTCTGAATACTATTACGACTTCCGGTCTTGAGCGATTAATATCATTTGGGATTCGGATAATGGTGTCGATGAAATTTTTCTTGTAGGTCAGGTATTTCCTGAGAATCTCAAGGGAATTTTTAAACAAGAAATTTTCAGAGATGCTTATTGCCATTATTCCATCATCCTTAAGGGAATCTATTAAATTGAGAAGGAATAAAAACTCGCTGTCTCGAAGCGGCTCATACTGACCTTTAAAATCAATGTTTAAATCAGTTTCGATGCTGATTTTGTCAACGAGATTTTCAAGAGCATTATTGAGCTCGTCATCTATTTTGAATGAATCCTCATCAATGCCGAAGTTTTTCAGCAAAATGTCCTCAAGTTCGCTGCGTTTACTTCTTTTTGAAATTTCCATGCTCTGGTTAATATTTGATGAATAATAATTTTTAATGGCGATTGGAATTCTTGACAGCACCACATCGAAAGAAGCTCCGTTAATATCTACTGAATCCAATGCATCTTCCTGTCTTAAAAATACATTATTGAATGACAGGTTGTTGATGAAGAATCTGACAATTGCATGAAGATAGTTCAATTTGCTGACATCCTTACCATAGCAATAGGTTAAACTGTATTCCAGTTCATCCCTCAATTTCATAATTGTGCTTCCATCTTTTATGAACGGGTCATATGCACTTTCAATTGTTTCCTTTTCGCTTAAAACTAATTTGGCCAGTATCTGTGTGATATAATCAGGATTTGAATTGACATGACTTAGTCTGGATGCTGAAATTATATCAAATATGTCGCTGAACTCCAAATCCAAGTCGAAGATATCGAATTGGGAGATCAGATATATGATTTCACAGATATTCCGTGTAACTTCACCGTCATATTCATAGGTGTCTATCTCATTGTCGATAGTCATGAACAGGTCATCGAAATATTTAAGATTGTGGTATTCCTTGCTGAATAATACGTTTTCCGGAAATATCTTTAGAAAATCCGGAAGAAATCCAGGTTTCATGTAATTGTTGGTGACAACTTCATCAATGAACGCATCGGACTTTTTAATATAGAATCCATATAATTTTAATGCGTCAAAAGTTATTATCTCCTGATAAGCAGGGTTTTTATAGGATTCATCAATGGTCAGCTCCTTATCTTTCAGCTCCAGGGATAAAAAGTCTTTTATGTTATCTGAACAGTATTTGTACAGGAATGTGTAAAGGATAATGTAGTCGATTTCCCTAGGGAGTTTCAATCTCCTTGATTTAGACATCAACTGTTTTAGGATGGCGTAGTTTGTCGGTTTTTTATCTTTCATGGACTGTCACCCCATAAATCGTTCAGTATTGCCTCCTTGAGGTGTCTATCATATTCAACTTGGCGCTGGTCTTCAAATATCTTTTCGTTGATGGTGTTTAAAAGTTCCCCGTATTTGGTCTGTGTTTCTAAATCCGGAATGGTGAGTTGCAGTTGTTTAATTTCCTTAAGGGATGTGTGAGGCAGCTTGCCGCTACCTCCAAGTTCATGGAGTTGTTTTTCAATGTGCGTATTTGTCAGCAGATGTGCAATGAATTCCGGGTCATAACCTTTTTCAAGTCTTATTATTGCGATTCTATCGCTAATTATCAGGTTTTCCTGTTTGACGCAAACAACGTCATAAGGATATGTCATTTTCATCAGCACGTCGTTTTTCTTAGTGAAATACCTGTCTTTAAAGTTATCGTTTAACTTTACATCTTCAAAATCAGAAAGTATTCCATCTCTTTTTATGGATCTTTGTACAATTACTTTGAATTTTTCTCCATCGTCATCTAAATAACGCCTATACGAGAGTCCGGATATAACTTCCGCTATATCATTCAGTATTATTTTTTGCATTTTTATCCCTTCAAGAAATTTACAATGGGAATGGTGGTTGAATGAGCATTAGTTTTGGTGGTGAGCCAAAACTAAGCTATTGGTATAATCCAGCTACATCATCGAGCAGTGGTGTTTCATCAGAAATTTCTGATGGATCGATTTTTTCGGCTGAAACTCCGCCGATTACTCCTACGCTTTGAATATTATCTTTTAAAACGGCAGTTGATGTGATTCCTGGTCCTTGTGGCGATAATACAAACAAATCCAGGAAGGTTTCATCTTCGCCAACAATGAATGCAGGTTCGATTGCCTCGGATGCTTTTGTTTGGACTTTGATTAGGATATGTTTGGCTTCGTTTTCCCCTTCAATACCAATTTCTTTTCTGATTGTTTCGTCTAAGTCTTTGACTTTTTCGCTCCAGTTAATTTTTGCGTTCATATAATTACCTCTCTTATTTTTTTATGTTTCACCTTAAAAAACAATGGTGTGGATTTTTTTGTAGTCAATGCATTTTTTTAAAAGTTATGCTCTTTATAATAATACGTTGACTTTCATAGTATATAAACTTAACTAGTTTAATTATATTTTTTAAAAAATTACAGTTTACAAACTGTAAAATAATATGTATCCTAACTTATATATAAAGTTTTTGTATTTTTTAAAAAAATGCAAAAAAGTGAAGGTGTGCCAATGCACACAAACTAAAAAAAATATAACTGTAATTCTTAAAATTAAAAAAAAAAGTAAATGAAATATTAAAAAATAGAATGGGAGGCATTTAAGCCTCATCTTTTTTCTTCTTATCTTTCTTGTCAACGATGACTAATTTTTGTTCTTCTTCATCGACTTCCATGACAATAGGGTCCGCTTCAAGTGCACCAGGATCCTTTTCAACACATTCATTGATTTTAGATTGAATTGCTCCAATATCTTCCGTATCGATTAAGTCAATAATTTCCAATTGTTGCTGGAATCTTTCAATACCGTCGAGAGGAACATTTTCAACGAAAGGAATAGCTCCAGTGGCACCGATGATTTTCTTTTTATCCGGATCTGCTCCGTTGTCGTATAACGCTTGGATACTTTGACCAGTGATGTGGCCTTGCACTTCAGCACCAGCCAAAATCAAAAATCTAATATTCGGATTAGATATGATGTTCGCTACAACTTTTTCAATACCTAAGTTTTCTGTTTTACATGGTCCTGCAATAGCTGCTCCAGACAATTCAGCTTCAATGTGAGAAGCAAGAGTAGTTACTGCAACTGGACTTTCTGAATCTCCTACAATATAGTCACCACTAATTACGGGCCAACCATCTGCAGGCGCTTTTTTATCAGCCATGTTTGATTCCTCCTATTGTATAATTGAATATATATAAATGCGTATTTAAATATTTTGAATTTCAAATCAGTAGTACAATTCTGAAGGTTTGCCTATGTATTCAAAGTCATCCTTGTTTTTCAAATATTTAACGCCGATAACTTTTCCATCAGAAAATTTTGTAACAACACTCATCCCGTCATTAACATCAATGAGGATCAATTTGGTGTTATTCTCACCAGCAGCTTCTATTTTTATTATATTGTCATTTTGAAGAAGATTGGCGTCTTCAAAGTCATTGCTGATATCAGTTGAATACCAATGTTGCGGCAATTTGACCCTTATGTCCAAATCATCCAATAAATCCTTAACATGCATTTTCAATTGCCTCCCTATTTATATATAAAACTTTATTTACAGCATTAATAAACATTTTGTAACTTTTCAAGGGTGTAAAGTAACTAAACTAAAAAGTGTATCTTGTTTTTATCAATATCATCCAAAGTATGAGCCTTAGGAATATCATTAGAATGGCCCAATGCCATAATTCCCACTATCCTGTAATGCTCATCTATTTTTAATATATCACGAACGATTTGCTCTGAATCCTCACCATCCTTATCCCTTAAATGGATTTGAACCCAGCAGCTTCCAAGTCCCAGCTCAGTTGCCATCAAATGCATATATGTTAAGGCAATTGATGAATCTTCAATCCAAGTGTCCGCAACCATAGCATCACCAACAACCACTATGGCTTTATCTGCACCCTTGATTAAGTCAGCTCCATGATTCTTAGATTTTGACAATGCATCCAATGTCTCTTTTCTTTCCACAACCATGAAATTGCATGGTTTGCGGTTCATGCTTGTGGGTGCGAGAAGCGCGGCCTGCAATATTTTGTCAAGTTCATCTTTTGCAACAGGTTCATCTGTGAATTTTCTTGTACTTCTTCTTTTAAGCATTACATCAATAAGTTCCATTTTTATCACTGTGAATATATTTCTAAAGAAATGTTTAAAAAATTAATTGTTGATATGGCCTTGCTGAAAAAAAGATGTGTGAAAATAAATTCCCCCAAGGATATTTGAAGGTGGCTCTAATTAAAATAAACAATCATATGATAAATAATGATTTAAGCAATCGGATTATAAAAATAAAAGAAGAAAAAAATAGTGGGAATTATGATTTACAAAGTATTGTAATATTCATCGCTTACAGGTTCCAGCCATTCAGCAGAGATGTTGGTTCCTTCAACTTCAACGGCAATATGGCTAAACCAGGAGTCCTTTTGAGCCCCATGCCAATGTTTGACATTAGGTTTAATTTCGACAAGCATTCCCGGATTTAATTCAATAGGATCACTTCCCTCTTCCTGGTACCATCCTTTACCTGCAACACAGATCAATATCTGTCCGCCTCCGGATTCCGCATGATGGATATGCCAATTGTTTCTGCATCCCGGTTCAAAAGTCACATTTGCAACAAACAGCAGATTATCCTCAAAATCGACCAAAGGATTCAAATAGGATTTTCCAATGAAAAATTCCGCAAATGCATCGTTGGGACTGCCCTTTCCAAATATGTTCTTTGCATCAAAATCAGACATGATATCACCAAAACAATAATTGTTTACTATTGCAACAATTGATAGTTTTAAAAAAAATCGAAGCTGCGGCAGAGCAACTTCGAAATGTTATTTTTCACGACTTGTTAATCAGTCACTTAATAATTATTACTTTTATAGTTTATAAATTAGATGGTTTTTTTGAAATTCACAACAAAATTCCGGAAAAATCCTGAATTTTCGGAAATAAAAACAATATTTAAAAAAGCTTAAAATTAATAAAAACAATGAAATATTGCTTTATTTACATAATAGATAGATTTAAAAAGTATTAAAATAATATTAAGTTAACAGAAAAAGAATAGGTGAAAAATATGCGAATTAAAAGCAATATTCAGATTGAAGATATTTCACGTTTGATAGAAATAGCTGAAATTTATAGTATTACAAACCAAAAGGAAAAATCCAAAGAATATCTTGAAATTGCAGTAAAAATCTGCGAAAAATTCCCAAAAAATGAGGAAATGCTGCAATTTAAAATCCACTCCCTAAACTTATTGAACAAACCATACAAATCCTTAGAAACAACAAACGAACTACTAAACTTAAATCCATATAACTTTTCAGCATTAATCAATATTGCAGCCTACCTGAGAGGTCATTAGATGTTAAACAGAAATTCAACAGAAAAAATGTTCAAAACCGCGGAAGAATTCCTAAGAAACAACGAATATGAAGAAGCAAAGAAAATTTATCTGAAATGTCTTGCACTCGAACCCGACAATTTAAATGCCCTGAATAATCTGGCCCAGATATACAGCATTCTTTGTGAAGATATAAAAGAGAAGGGATACAGTGAGATACTTCTAAAGGAATGTGACAAGCAGCTAGAATGCGAGGCAAACGAAACTGTTCTGATGTATAAAGCCAACGCTTTAATCTCATTGAAGCGATTCGATGAATTAAATGAAACACTGGATGAATTATTGAAACAGAACCCGAAAAACATGATCGGACTATTTCAAAAGGCACATCTCCTTGAAAAAACTAATCAAAATATGAAAGCCATCGAATATCTTGACAGAATCCTAAATGAATCCCCCTACAACATTCCGGGACTGCTTTCAAAAGGCAGAAATCTTGTAGAGCTGGGCGAATTTGAAAAAGCGGAAGAATACTATAACCTTGTTTTAAAAATCGAAACGAAAAACGTTGCCGCAGTCAATCTAAAATCAAAACTACTCAAGAGGAAATTGAATACAGATATTACTCCACATGATTTTATGCAAAAAGCCCTCGATTTTTGGGAAACGGATGATTTTGATTCATCAGCTGAACTTTTCAAAAAAGCTATTGACCTCAACCCCGATTATGATGAAATCTGGTTTGCCCAGGGAGAATTGTTCATCCGCATGGGCAGAATAAACGACGCAATCAATTCATTTAAGGAAGCCTTCAAACTCAATCCGAATAGCGGAGGCATTGAAAAACATGAAGAATTCTTTAAGCTACTCAATAAAATGAGATGGATTAATAAAGTTCTCGGATATGAAAAATAGAGGTGTTGATACCTCCAACAGTTCATAATTTAAAACCTGTGCCTACAAACTGTGCAACATCTCGGCCAGTATCATCAGACACATTGACAATTACAATTGATGATGTGCGGCCGCTTTTACGGCATGTGGCCTCAGCAATAATTTTTTCTCCTTTGGGAGCAGATAAATAGTTTATGCTTACTTGCTGAGCTACTGTTAACTGATGGATTTGATTTGAAAGAACAGCGAAAGCAAAATCCGCTAAGGTGAATATTACACCTCCCATCACTCCTCCGTAAGCATTCTTATGGTCATCTGTTATTTTTAATGAACAAACTGCCTTATCTTCTGTCAATTCGTCTAATGTTGCTCCTGCATTTACTGCAAACTTGTCTTTGTAGAAAAATTCTCGTGCACTTTCAATTGTTTCATAATTAACCATAATTACACCAAATAATTATTTATTCATTCAATATAATAAATTATTATATGAGAGATTTAACCTTTAAGATTGCACAAAGGCAAGACGCTCCACTGATTTTAGAATATATCAAAAAACTCGCAGACTATGAAAAAAGATTGGATGAGGTTATTGCAACTGAAAAAGATATCGAAAAATGGGTTTTTGATGAAAAACAGGCGGAAGTAATATTTGCATTATTGAATGATGAAGTAATCGGCTTTGCATTGTATTTCTTAAGTTTTTCGACATACATCGGAAATGTGAATATGCATCTGGAAGACCTTTTCATTGAACCAGAATATCGTGGAAACGGATATGGGAAATCAATGCTGAAAGAACTTGGAAAAATCGTTCTTGACAGAGGTTATGGGCGTCTTGAATGGACATGTCTCAGTTGGAACAAGCCAAGCATTGATTTTTATCTAAATATTGGCGCTGAAATGAAGGACTGGGAACTGTTCCATTTTAAAGGGAAATCTTTAGAGAAATTTGTGAAGGAACAAAAATGACTATCTACGATGATTTTAATGACATTTCCATATCTGAAGACGGCATTTCAAAAACAGGGCTTTTGGATATCTTGAAGAAGTATTCAGAATCAATATCCGTCTTTGACTTGATGCAGATTACCGGCGAAATGATGGAAGATGCAAAGTATGTTCAAAAGAACTATCGCAAAAAAAGCCATGAGGTCTATGTTAAGCATTTCCTCATGCGCATCAATGACGTAAAATCAGATGATGAGGAATATAATGGAATTATAGATAAGGAGGATTTCATTGACTCCATTTCAAGACTAAAATCATATCAGTTGGAAGAATCAAAGACTTTTAAAAGCAAATTCCCCCTAATATATACCATCATTTCACTTTACACCACCTATATTCTGGAAGAACCTATTCATCCGGTAGGCACTCCTTTTCCAGGGTCGTTATATGTTGAGGAAAAGGATGGGGTTTACTATTGTCCAGTTAAGGATGCGAATCTTGAGTCACCAAACGCCGTTTGCAAAATCTGCATCGCTGAACAATTAGAGTTTTAAGGAATCAGATTACTGATCCCTTTTTGTATTAAACTCATCTTTTGAACGTATTCCCACAAGTGAGGCAAATATTGCAAGAACACAAGCTACGGTACAGATTAAACAGATTGTCTGTGATGCCTGAACAATCATGCCTGCATATTGTGGATCCAGTTTTAGACTGCCCATCACCCAAGCGAATATCAATGTTAAAAGTCCCAAACTCATGGTTTGGCCTATTGTCCTCATTGTTGCCTGTGAAGCGGATGCGGTTGGAGCATACTTCGGCGGGACTGAACTCATAATCGCGTTCATATTCGGACTTGAGAATAAACCCATACCAATACCCTGTAAAATCATAGCCAATATAACAATATAAAGTGGAGTATCTCCATTCAGGAATGTTAATATTGCCAATGCAACTGCTGCTATTCCTATACCCACTGCCGCAAGTTTTTGAGGATGTATCCTATCTGACAACTTACCTGCATTAGGCGCCATTATGGCCATGATGATCGGTGTAATAATCAATATTGAACCTGACATTTGAGCATCCCAGCCACGCACATATTGGAAATGATAATTTAGAATTGTGGTAACTACCATTATTGCCAGATAACTGCACAATGCCGCAACATTGGATGATGTGAATTTTGCATTCTTGAATAATTTCATGTTGAATACCGGCGAGGATTGTCTTAACTCATATGCACCAAAGATGCATAATATTATAATACCGACTATTGTTAAAATAACCCCCTGCGTATTCACTAATGAGGTAAAACCGTAAATGAATGTTAAAATACCGATTCCCCATAAAATTGAACCTATCTTATCGATTGGCTGACCTTCATATGTTTTCCATTCTTGCGGGATTTTTGCTGCCATTAATGCAATGCATAATAATAAAAATGGAATTATGAAGTAAAACATTGATCTCCAACCGAGATTATGTACTAAAAATCCGCAAATAACCGGAGACAGTGATGTTGCAAGATAAACTCCTGTTACTGTAAAACCAAGAGCCTTCCCACGGTTTTGCGGTTTTACTGCCTGAACCACCATCGCCATTGCTGATACATTTAAAAATGCTACGCCTGCCCCCTGAATAATTCTAAAAACCAAAAATGATTCGGTTGAAAATGACAGAACCGCACCAATGGATCCTGCTAAAAATACCAGGATTCCTGCAAGAAGTGATTTTTTAACTCCGAATTTACCTGAAATTTGGCCTGCCGGAACGGTGAATACCGCTACGACCAGGAAAAATATTGTTGGAATCCAATTTTGGATTACGTTATTCATTGCAAAGTCTTGTGCAATAGCAGGAACACCGATAATTATCCCATTTGATAAAAATACTGCAAAAAACGATGTAATGAATGATACAAATACTACAATTGCTTCAAAATCTAATTTCATTTTTCTCTCCCCTTAATTATCTTCAATAAGTTTCATACCTCTGATAGCTATTTCAATTATTCTTTCCTTTAATTCTTCATCAGAATCTGTTATTCCTACCTCTTTTTCCCATTCCTTTGAAATCTTTCTGAACTCAGGAACTAACTTTTTTCCTTTTTCAGTTGTATTTAACATGTATTTTCTGCGATTTTGTGGATTAGTTTCTCTTTTAACATAACCCAAATCCTCCAATTTTTTCAGCACTTTAGCAATATTGCCTTTGCTTTGACTGAACATATTTGCAAGGTCATCCTGTGAGCAGTTCGGATTATCATATATGAACATGATATATCTTACATCATGACCGAGATTCAGGTTTTTGAATTTTGATTTAATGTATTTCTGTTGATTTAACGAAATATTGTGAATCCATGCGATGAATGGAGAATATCTAGTTATTGCCTGAAAACTTTCATTATCCATTTTTTCACCTAATATATAATATTAACTTGACAGCATATAACTGTTTCTAATGAAACCGTTTAAAATGAAACAAAAAAAATGATTATAAAAATTCAATTCACCGGAAAAAAATCTTAAAAAGAACTATCGAAGAAAAATTCTTTGTTGATTTAAAAAAAAATGTGAAAAATAACTCCGTTGAAAAAATAAACTCAAAAATTCAACAGAGCCATTAATCACATTGAATTTCGTCATACTCTTCGCTTTTATTTGAAAAAACTCTTTTGTGAAAAAGAATATTACAAATAAAAAGGCATATGTCCCACCCGCCTGCCCTAAAAAATGGAATATCTTCCATTTTTAACTCTGTTTCAACCTATTTGAAAATGCACATTGTTTCATCCTTATTCATATCATGGTATAGCTCCGCTTTATCCTCATCAAAGTCAATGACCTGTATCATCCCATACAGCTCTTCACTTAAATCAGGACTTATTTCCTTAAGGATATTTTGATAATCATAGACCATATCCCGATTGAATTCTATTTTTTTCTCATTTTCAAATAACGCACCGTAATATATTTCCGCCTCTACCAGATCCTGGAACATATGGCTTCCGAAAGACAATTCCGGCATATATCCCACTTCACTATAGGATTCCTCCAGAATTGCTGAAAAATGACTGATGTCTGCAAATACAACCGGAATGCCCAATTCAGGAGAAGATGTACCTATCCTTCCGGGAACTATTAAAATGGCAGTTTTATCATTATTCTTACAATAAGCATTAATATCACTGATTATGCGAGGAATTGAACTTTTTTGAGCATATGGGTATTCATAATACTTATGCGGATCGACATAACAAATCGTGTCGATTTTATTCTTTCTTGACATTCCCATGGATGATTCCTTGATGTGGAAGAAGACGTTTTTATCCACAGGCATTTCAATAGCTTCATTGTTTGTAGAAACCTGAAGAGGACGGCACTGCAACAAGTTAATATTAAATGAATTGTCCTCACCAACATTGACAGTATATTCAATGTCGACCGGATAGTCATATGCAGTTTGCAAAGTGCTTAAAATCTTCTTCATCTCTTCAATGAACTCATGGTTTTTAACAATGCCCTCACAGTTAACAAACACTATTTCACGGCGTTGTCCACGGTCGCGAAACATCCTTTCCGCTTCACGGTCATGTTCGACCAGGACCTTTTTAGCGTATCTGGGAATCACGCTCAAACCGTCATCGACAGGAATGTCGTGAAGACTGACATTTTTAAAATCGATGACGTCAAGATAATGTTGAGAATACCTGTGTTTTTCCTTAATGTCATTCATCAGAGTTACTTCAGGCTTATCAAGATTGATGATTCTTGGATAGTCTGTTTTTGTCCTGTCAACAGCTTTTGTACCGAGACCCATTACAAGCCTCAACATGCCTTTGCTGTTATCCATGTCCGGAAGAGGGGAATACGGACTGTATGAGAATCCCACACCCGCAGCGGTCGGGAACAGATAGTCGCCATGATAGGAACCTGACACCCTCTGAACCAGAAGAGCCATCTGCTCATCAGTATCATCCAAATCGTTTAATTTCCTATATTCCAGAGCGGAAATGTTCATGGTACTTGAATATACTATTTTCACTGCCTCCTCAAAAGCGGCGAGACGCTCTTCAAGACTGCCCCTGTTTACACAGAACACTGATTCGTATTTGCCCGCAAATGCATTTCCATAACCATCTTCAAGAAAACTACTTGACCTGACAATGATAGGGTTCTGCCCGAAATAGTCCAATATGTGTATGAATTCCTTTTTGATTTCATCGGAAAACACACCGTTTTTAAGGCCTTCCTCTAACTTCTTACCATATTCATAATACCCCTCTTGGGTCCTTTGCTTTACCCTTAAATCCCATAAGTCATTTGAAACTATGTATGTGTAGAATAAATCCGAACCGATATAGAATGAATCGTCAGGCTCGAAGTTATTGTATATTTCGGGACAATTCCTTTCAATAATCTTTCTTGCAAGCAGCATTCCGCAGGTTTTTCCGCCCACCAATCCTGTACCTACACGGCGGTCATAGATTGTGATATAATCCTCGAAAGTGAAATATTCCTTGATTTTGGAAAGCATCCTTTCATCTTTTGTCATCATCAGCTCACAGATCTTGTCACACTCTTCATCGACATTTTCACCATGTTCATACTTCATTCTGACCTGAAGCATGTACCTTTCCCAGCTGTCTAAGATCTGTCCGCCCTGATGCTTATCAGAATCGTTGACTGTCTTATAGTACTTGCTTACTTCCTGACCGTCCTGAAGGACTTTGACCGAATTTGTCCTGAGGTTGAATTTATGTCCTAAAAACATTGTCGGAGAATATCTGTTCCATACCTTCAATGGAGAAACATAGATTTCCTCTTCATTGTTTGAGTAAACGTTCAGGAACAGCTGTGTGGTTTCACGAATTTTAGCGATGGCATCATACGAATGCCTACCCCGAATAATTGGGAAGAACGCTACTGTATCCAGTTTAAATAAAAATGGACAAGTGACCCTGAAGAAATTGCCCATCATGAAATCTGTTGACCATACCGCCTGAAGGTCGCTCAGGCAGTCGAAAACATAAAACGCATCGATGCCCTCCTTTTCTATGATTCTTCGAACTTCCAAAGTGAATGTTTCAAACTGTTTATAAGGATCCACCTGATAAATCTTAATCCCGTCACGTTCGATCATGCAAAACTCGGTGTCGGGATTGTTCTTCTCGATTTCAAGCAGTCTAAAATCTTCATCAGTCATCTCTATCAGCGGAGGATGATTAGCAAAACGCATGTATATTAAGTTCCTGTTATCTTCTTTTGCTTGCTTTACATAAGGGTCGACAAAGTAAGAGAATTCATTCAGGTTTGTAACGTTCCACACCACATTATCTCCCAAACGAATATTGTCTAAAGCCACGTCAAGCCCCGGAATTCCTGATTTGATTCTTTCGAATGCCGCCATAATAACAACTCCTAATCCTTAAAATAATCACCATAACATTAATCTCTCACCATTGGCACTCCAGTTAATTGTGAAGCCTCCATAGTCAATGCAACTAAATCCTGACGTTCAAGTTTTTCCACATCCGTATTACCTGCCTGCTGAGTTAAAGCCATCACTTCCTGAGTCATTGCCTCAATGTAGTTAGCAACTTGCTGGCCTTTTCTTATAGGGTCAAGTCTTCTTCTAAGCACTCTTTCCTGTGTTGCGATTCCTTTCGGACATGTGCCTTCAGAACAGGTCTGGCAGACTTTACATCCAATGGATATCAGTGCAGAAGTAGCGATATATACTGCATCCGCACCCAATGCTATTGCTTTTGCCACATCAGCGCCTGAACGAATTCCTCCTGCGGCCACAAGACTCACTTCACTTCTTAAGTTTATGTCCTTGAGTGCATCATCAGCTTTGACAATTGCCTCGATTGTAGGGATTCCTGCATGTTCTGTTACAACTTCAGGACCTGCCCCTGTTCCTCCCTGCATACCGTCAACAACGATTATATCGGCGCCGGCTTTTGCTGCAATTTTTACATCCTGTTCAACTCTACCTGATGCGAATTTAACGATAATAGGCACTTTCCAATCAGTTATTTCCCTTAACTGATCGATTTTCATACCCAAGTCCTCAGGACCGACAATATCCATATGTCTGGCAGGGCTTAATGCTGAGGTCCCTTCAGGAATATTGCGGACCCTTGCCACTTCGGCAGTGACCTTATGGGAAAGCAGATGTCCTCCCATACCTGATTTAGCGCCTTGGCCTATTTTTATTTCAACCGCCTCAGCATTGTTGAGATAGCTTGCTGAAACTCCAAAACGGCCTGAAGCATACTGGGCAATCAGCTTATCGGCATAATATCTCTCTTCCGGAAGCATTCCACCTTCACCTGTGTTTGCTATTGTGCCCGCTTTACTGCTTCCAATAGCCAATGCGATTTTTGCCTCTTTGCTTACCGCACCGAAAGACATTGCCCCAATCATGATAGGAGTATCTATCTCGATCGGATTTTCCGCGAATCTGTCTCCAAGCACTACTGAAGTTTTGCACGGTTCCCTGTATGAATCGATTGGAGGTCTGGAAACCTGTGCCGGCAATAGGCTTAAATCGTCGAATGTCGGAATTCTTCTGGTTAATCCGCAACCTCGCACTTTATATGAGCCTGTTTTGGTTTTGCGTTTTATTTCCACCATTGTTGAATTTGACCATATTCCCCTTCCTTCATCAGCAAGAGGCCTAACGTATATCGCGTGTGTAGGGCACATCTCTTCACATATTTTGCATCCAACACAGTTTTCCTGATAAATAGGATATGGTTCATCATTGATTACATCATAAACGCCATGAGGGCAATTTGAATAACAGCTGTAACAGTTTTTACAGGCTGATCTGTTGGGATTATCGCATAAATACCAGCAGCAGCCAGGCCGGTCATTGTTCTGTTTGCATATTTCTGATTTTCTCTCAACAGTGAATGGCATCTATTCCACCCCCTCTTCAAGATTTCTTAACGGTTTGAAAACCGGACAGACGGAATATTTTGTTCCTCCTGATTTGACAACCTCATCAATGTCTTTTGTTATTTTAGCGTAAGGTTTCCAGGCCAGATGATCTTCCTTATCAACAATAAGTGCCTCTGTTACAATATTATTGGTCAGCAAATAATCCAGCAATGTTGTGACTATTGAACCGTCCTGACCTTGGGTGTGCCTTACAGATTTGACGGACAATATTTTTATATATTCTCCGATAGCCTTGGAATTGTCATTTCGCAAGTCTTCAGGTATAAATGTTCTTGGACAAACTGTGAAGCATGCATGGCAATCCTCAGGGCATTTGCCTTTCATTCTTGGTTTTGTATCATCAATTGCTATCAGATTATCAGGGCACACGTATTCGCATGCTCCGCACAGCACGCAAGCTCCAACATCAATAACGTTAGATTTCAAATCCAGGAAATCGGATTCTGAAATTTCCTTATTTATGGAATCATCGGATTTATCCCTTTGATATAATACCGGCCTTGCGAAGAATTCCCTTTCTTCGATTGTTTCCAGATTTCTGTTTGTTTTATTTGCCGCAAGCCTATTCAGCAATTTGAATTGTGATTCTGTAAGGTCTTTAGCTTCAATGAAATTTTGTTTTAAGGCCCCGTCAACTATTTCCTCACCTTTTTTGGTTCTGACAATCAATGTTGACCATCCTTCATCTGAACCGATTGATCCTATTGAAATATCGGATGTTTCGGAGGTTAGTTCGACGCATATGTTGCAGTTTTTTCTAATTATCCTTTTAGCAACTGATAAAGGAATCTTTACTGTTTCTTTAGTTTTCAGCAATAGGAATACGAATCCTTTATCGATTTGAAATTTCTCAATGTCATCCATTTTCAAATCATACTCTTTTAAGAGATTTCCAAAGTATTTATATGAGAAATTCTCCATACAGAATAAGCCCAGTTTAACATCAATAGGGCTATCAGTATAATATTGCAGTTTGGATGCTGCCATGATTTCACATGGTGTTCCAACCATTGCTATTTTATGTTCACTCATTTTCCTAGCTCCTATTGTATATTAACGATTTTTTTGAAATTTGTATAATCAATATCGGTCAGTTCAAAACCGTATTTGGTTAATATTTCTTTTAATTCATTTTGATCTTCAAGAGTTGTTTTTTCCATTATGGCATTTTTTCCTAAGCTTTTCACATCTCCAAGAACATATATGCTTCCTCTCATGATGGATTCGCCAACATCATCGGTAACATCGCCCAGGATTATGAGTCTTCCACCCATCATGAGCAGTCCTGTCATGTATCCGCTATTTCCTCCGATGATTACGGTTCCTCCTTTCATGATTTCGCCGGTTCTTGAACCTACACTTCCTTTGACTATTACAACTCCGCCATAGATTCCCTGTCCTGCACCGTCACCTGCTGTTCCCTCGATGATCAATTCGCCCTTGGTCATATTATCACCGGCAAACCAGCCTGCATTTCCATTAATTTGTATTTTTGGCCCGTTGACCATTGTTCCAACAAAATAACCTGCAGAACCGTTGATTTGGATGTCAACCTCTTCAGTTAAACCTGCACATATATTGTGTCTGGATTCCGGATTGTTGATGATGAGTTTATCATGATATACTGCCTGTTCTTTTATTGTGCGGTTTAATTCTTTTTCATCCATATTTTTTGCATCAATAACATATTCTTTCATAGATAAAACTCCCCATTAAATTGTATAAGCCCTTGTTTCACCAGGAGCAATTTGTTCTATTTGATCGGAATCTGTTACGTCATGCAATGCCATTTCCTCTGAAGCCACTGCAAAGATCTCATCAGTTTCCACCATCACTCCAGGCCTAAGGCCGAGTTTGTCCTTTGCAATGCCAATACCATTAGGTGTTCCCACCAATATTGAGAATGGTCCGTCCAGATCCATTACTGCCTGGTCCAGCGCTTCTTCCAATTTATATCCCTGGTTTAGTTTATCCGCCATATAATGAACAATGCATTCAGTATCGTTGAATGATTCAAAAGTATGTCCTTTTCTCTCAAGAGGGTCCCTTATTTTCCAGTAATTGGTGATTTGTCCATTATGCACCACAGTGATGTCCGGTATGATGTAACTTTGATATGGGTGTGCATGATAGCGGTCCACGCCACTTTCCGTTGCAAAACGGGTATGTCCTATCCCATGGGTCCCCATTCTACTTTGAACGTCAAAACGTTCGGCGATGTCTTTTACTTTTCCTATGTCTTTTATCATTTCAAAGGAATGTGAACCGTTGATGACCCTTACGTTTTCCAATTCATCTATTTCCCTAATGCATGGCTGTAAAAGAGAAAAGTCATCCAGTGCTATTTTGCATTTGTATACGTCTGAGTCCCCTACAGACTCGATTAATTCCTCTTCGAAAATTGGTGTTATTTGAGTTAATAATGATTTTAAATTGTCTAATGTACCTCTTTTTCTTTTTACTTCAATGTTTAATTGATAAAAATTATCAGGAAAATTTAAACTGCCGTAGATTGCATAACCTGCTGAATCCGGACCTCTGTGTTGTAATGATTCAAGCATTGAGGTTAATGCATCCCCAACAGCGTGAGTTTTTTTATCTTTGTATATTACACCTGCTATTCCACACATTTTTCTACCTCCATAAAATAATCGGTGAATACACAATTAAGTCGGATTAATAACTTAAATTGAGTTTATTTTAAAAATTTAGTCTACAATATGCCTAAAATATATCTAAATTACAGTATTCCTAAAAAATAATAATAATTCGAAAATTTCAACCTTCTCTTTTAATTATCATCCTCCAAAAAATTAATGAATTGGAAGTCAATTAGGGAACAGACCTGATTGACAACCAATGGATTCATGATTAAACATTAAGGTATTCATCTCTTTCATAGTCGAATACTTGTATTCTGTAAGCATCCCATTCTGCTCTTTTGATGCTGTAGAACTGATTGAACACTTTTTCTCCTAAAGCGTTTTTGACTACCTCATCCTCTTCTAATGCATGATATGCTTCCCATAAACTTGTTGGTAAATTACTGATTCCTTTTTCGGCAATTTCATCTTCAGTGTATGCGAAGAGGTTTTCCTCAGTTGGTTCGCCAGGATCGATTTTATTGTCCATACCATCCAAACCTGCTTCAAGCAATACTGCAAATGCCAAGTATGGGTTACAGGATGGGTCAGCTGATCTGCATTCGATTCTTGTACCTAATCCGCGGGATGCCGGAATTCTTAATAATGTTGATCTGTTTTTGAAGCCGTAAGCGATATAACATGGTGCTTCATAACCCGGCACTAGACGTTTGTATGAGTTGACTGTTGGAGACAATATTGCTGATAATGCAGGAGCGTGTTTTAATAACCCTCCAATGAAGTATAATGCTTCCTGTGAAATTTGATTTTCAGTGTCTGAGTCATAGAAGATATTTTTGCCGTCTTTAAACAGACTTTGATTACAGTGCATTCCACTACCGTTGATTCCGAGGAATGGTTTCGGCATGAATGTTGCTTTAAATCCTAATTTGTTAACAACAGCTTTAACTGCTTCTTTGAATGTTATAACAGCATCAGCTGTTTTTAAAGCGTCTGCATATTTAAAGTCGACTTCATGTTGTCCTGCTGCCACTTCGTGGTGGCTTACTTCAACATTGAAATCTAATTTTTCCAATGCCAATACGATTTCTCTTCTGATGTCGTTACCTTTGTCTAATGGTTCCACATCAAAGTATTCAGCTTCGTCTGCCGGTATGTAGTTTCCATTTTCATCTTCCGTTATGATGAAGAATTCCGGTTCTGGACCCATATTGAACTGGTATCCTCTTTTTTCAGCCAGTTCCAATGATTTTTTTAGTACTCCTCTTGGATCTCCATCATATGGTTTTCCTTCTGTGGTGAAAATATCACATATAAACCTGCTGGTACCTTTCACTTCAGGTCTCCATGGAATTGTTGAGAAGGTGTTGATGTCAGGTTTTGCGAGCAAGTCACTGTCATTGATTGAAGCTAATCCTGCTACTGAGGATCCGTCGAATAATAATCCGTCATTTACTATATCTTCAACATCATCGGCTTTTTTAAGTGGTACTGCCATACTTTTCGGTAATCCATGTATATCTGAGAGTTCCAGTTTTAAAAATTTTATATCGTTCGCTTCGATTGTTTTAATGATTTGGTCTAATTTTTTATCTTTTTCTGACATTTTTTCACATCTTTTGAGTTTATTTTATCCATTTTTGAAGAAAATGGAATTGGAAAACCATTTTGACTAAATGAATTTTATAACACATAGTCGGAAGGAAGCTTCCTTCCTACTAATAAATATTGACGATTTTATATATAAATGTTTTGAATTAAACAAAAAAATATAACATATTTTTTACATTATGGTTAATCTGAGAATTATCCAAGAAAAAAATAATAACCAATTAAGTATCGAAGGAATTGAATTAACTCCTACATCGATGAAAAAAATAAAAAAAAACAAATCCATATTTTCCCTTATGCGGGAAAGAGGTGATACCACCCTACATTTAAAAAAATAAAGCTCCTTAAAAAATCCTCATTAAACCTTAAAAATTGCTTTCACTATGTAAAATTGCTTTGAAAAAACCATATTATATAAATATTTGCATAATCTTAAAAAAAATAATTATTTGATGAATTTATGAAAAATGTAAACTATTTAAATGATAAAATACAATTAATTATTAAAATATTACTGAGGTGAATGCACATGGCAAAACCTATTGGTGAAACTCCAACATTATACGGTAAAGAAGCTAGGGATTTTTTAAGAAAAATGAAGGAACCTCCTAGCAGAGAAGACCGTGAATTTAGAAAAAAATGTGAATCCCAAAGAATAGTTCTATTTTAACTTTTCTTGAGATCAAGATACAAATAGAAAGTTTGTTCAGGATTTTGTTTGATAATCTTGTCCAACTTCTCTTTGATTAATTCATCATCTTTTTTTTAAGTTTGAAAAGTGATTATGGACCGCATAAAAATTATATGCACTGGCATAACCTTCAACAACGATAAATCTTAAACCTACATCATTTTCAGATAATTTTCTAATGGAGTTAATGACATTTCTGAGAATATGTGAACCTAATCCTCCATTAGTATATTTTTTATCGATTGCAAATCTTCCTATTTTTATTGCAGGCAATGGTTTCTTTTGGGGAACCTTTTCCATATTTTCATTAAAATGAGGTTTTAACTTAAACCTAATATTTTCATCCCGAATATTCTTTAAAGGGATAGTATCAGTTAGCAATGATACAAATCCAATTATCTCCTCATCACAAGTAATCAGTTTTGTGATATTTATTTTATCTTGTTGTTGGTTTAATGCATCATTTTTAATAAAATCATTTAAATCATCAGAGTCGCATTCAAAATTACTTAAATCATGTTTTTCAGTTAATGTTTCAAATTTATAATTTTCTTTAATATACTCAATATCCATAATATTACCATAATTTAATTTATTTTTATATTTTAAGAAAATTAGTTTAAATTCAATAGTTTAAAAGATTTAACTGACTAATTGAATTAAAACATAGTCAATATTACATTAGTAGAAAATAGTACATATTAACTTTTGAAGTGCGACACTGTGAAAAATCACAGATATGAAAAAACACGATGAACAACCGTTACTACCCTACATAGCAAAATATAAAAAGAAAAATTAAACTATTTAAAACACTCAAAAATATTAATATTAAACTAATAGGACAACAATCTAAATATTAATAAAAAATTATCTAATAATAATATAACATGTTATTAGCTTAAAAAAAGAAAAAATAAACAAGGAAATCTATACGATTCCTTGTGCGTTCATTGCGTCAACTACTTTTAAGAATCCTGCAATGTTTGCTCCTGCAACATAGTTTTTGTCCATACCATATTCTTCAGCAGCAGCAGCGACATTTGCGAAGATGTTTTCCATAATGGTTTGTAATCTGGAGTCGACTTCTTCAAATGTCCAGGATAATCTTTGTGAGTTTTGTGACATTTCAAGTGCGGAAGTTGCTACTCCACCAGCATTGGAAGCTTTACCAGGTGCGAACAATATGCCGTTTTCCTGTAAGTATTCGGTTGCTTCGATTGTGGTTGGCATGTTTGCTCCTTCTGCAACAGCCAAAATTCCATTTTCAACTAATGCTTTTGCATCTTCTAATTGCAATTCGTTTTGGGTTGCGCATGGAAGAGCAATGTCAGCTTTTACAGTCCATACACCTTTACCTTCGTGGTATTCGGCGGATGGTCTTGCTTCAGCATAAGCGGTTAATCTTTCACGTTTTACTTCTTTAATTTCTTTGAGTAATTCAACATCGATTCCTTCCGGATCGTAAATCCAACCGGTTGAATCGGAACAAGTTACAGGTTTACCGCCTAACTGTTGTGCTTTTTCAATTGCATAGATTGCTACGTTACCTGCACCGGAGACAAGAATGGTTTTTCCTGCAATATCAATATCATTTGCTTTTAGCATTGCGTTTGTGAAGTATAATAAACCGTAACCGGTTGCTTCTGTTCTTGCAAGAGATCCTCCGAAGGTTAAACCTTTACCAGTTAATACTCCTTCGTATAATCCTCTGATTCTTTTGTATTGTCCAAATAAGAAACCGATTTCTCGGCCACCTACACCAATATCTCCTGCAGGAACATCAGTGTCTGCACCGATGTATTTGCATAATTCGGTCATGAAACTTTGACAGAATGCCATGATTTCTCTGTCAGATTTTCCTTTAGGATCAAAGTCTGATCCACCTTTTCCTCCGCCAATTGGAAGTCCGGTTAAGGAGTTTTTGAAGATTTGTTCGAAACCTAAGAACTTGATGATTCCAACGTTTACGGATGGGTGGAATCTTAATCCGCCTTTGTAAGGTCCGATTGCTGAGTTGAACTGTACACGGTAACCGGTGTTTACTTGCACTTGACCGTTGTCGTCAATCCATGGGACACGGAATTTTAATTGTCTTTCTGGGTTTACTAATCTTTCAAGAAGAGCGTTTTTCCTGTATTCTTCTTCGTTTTCTTCAATTACAACCCTTAAGGATTCTAAAACTTCACGCACTGCTTGGTGAAATTCAGGTTCTGAAGGGTTTTGTGCTATAATAGTTTCAATTACTTCATCTACGTATGACAAAATTATTCCTCCAAATCGAAATTTGAATTATATTATTAAATTTTTAACAATATGTTTAATTATATGCATCTTCTAGTATTTAAATATTATTCAATTTTTAACAAGAATATATTAATATCATTCATAAAAATTAAGATATGTATTATACAAATTATACAAAAATACAAAAAAATTGTTATTTTATTAACTCTTTTTAAATATTTTTCTACAAATTACAATAAAAATTATCAATACATAAACAGTGTCGGAAAGTACTTTCCACCTAAAAGTTTCCGAACAAAAATGCGTTGAAAAAAAAGCAATGCCTGAAAAAAATAATTAAAAAAAAGAATTAGGATTATAACAAATTTGGAAAATCAAAAATGTTATAATTAGCGTTCAACATAATACCTGAGAATCGCACCGATTCCTCCGAATGCACGGAATAGCTGCATGCCTTCCTCAGTTTCAGTGGAAATGAATTCCACATCAGTATTCATTTCTTCAGCTTTTTCAACGAATTCCTCAGCCAAGTCAATGGAGGATTCCTCTTTTAAAATCTCATTACAGTTAGGGCATCTTTCCTCTTTATTGTCCGCTTCGGCCTGTGTTTTGACAGTGAATTCCTTTTGTGTTCCGCAGCTAGGGCAGGCAAATGTCTTACGCATACTGGTCAAATCTTCAGACAAAAGCAACACATCAACAGCACCTATGGTCAGGTTATTCCTAACCTCATCTTCACCATAGGAATAAAGTCCCTTATCCTTCCTCAATTCGTGAATGAATCTTTGAACAAGTTTCTTTTCCTGCATCACATCAAGGTTTGCAAGATCATCGGCGGATTTTGCTATGACCTCACGGATACCCTCTTCACCAGTATATGAAGTGTCAACAATTGACATCACTTTATCTTTCAGTTCATATTGAAGGTAATCTCCTTCAAAGAAATCCTTTTTAGTGAAACCAGGCCCTCCAATGATTATTCCTTTCAAATCATCTTTTAATGGCAAGAAAGCTTCGTTCATATGTTCCCCAATACGTTTCAGGAACTGGTGAGCAAGGTCTTCGATTACACGGTCAAACCTTCTCTGGGATTGACCCCCTGCTTTGTGCTTGCCCGGAACACCGCTGGTCAAATGACCTAGAATATTTTCCTTTTTACCCTTTAAGGTAGCATAAGTAGCCTCGTTTCTGTCAATAACAGCCACTCCGTAAACGTCGTGCTCCTCAATCATGTATTCCAAAGGCTCCAGGAAAAATTCATTGTTACATTTATACCAGTAGGTCTGAACAGGTTCAGGTGGTTCAATGACATATTTTTCCATTTTTTCGGTTCCAGGACCTCCTTTAGGAATCATACCCACAAATAAAACCAAACCGGTTTCAGGAGGTTGTCTGTATAATTTAATGCTTTCCAAGATTACTGCGATTGCAGACTGTACGTTTTTCCTTGTCTGTTTACTCTTGATGTTAGCGCTCTGACCCATTTCATCTCTCATGTGCTTACCAACATCACTCAATTGTTTGGTTGGTGGAATGTAAACGGAAACAAGCTCTGTACCTCTGCCTCTTTTATTTGATAATTCTTTTAATGTCTTTTTAAATTCATATAATTCTTTTGATGATACGCTAGCCATGTTATCCCTATAATAATTAAATTAATATAATAGTAATAATTATATAAATACAAATATAAATAATTAATGAAAAAATGCACTGCTGTCAAGCTAAGATTATTTTCTGAGATTTTTTAATTTTATTTTTTTCTCACATGATTTTTTTCGTATTTCTATTGGTATTTTGCTTTGTTTATTCTAATTCTTTCGTTATTTATTTTAATTACTTGTTAATTAATTTTAATTTAATTATATCTAATTTTAAGTATTATAAATAGTTAATTTTATTAATTATTAAT
>NZ_JAFQXT010000009.1 GCF_017406825.1 Methanobrevibacter sp. | reverse complement strand
TCTTTAAAGATCTTCTTTGTCTTGCAGGATATAATTTCATTACTTCCTCTAAAGACATTTCTTGTAATTCTTCAAGAGTATAACCTTTATATTTAAATATTTTTCTTGCCAATGAAACACCCTCTATCTATCTTTTTAATCCTGTTCTCTTAGCTGCAATTGAACCAACTTTTCTTCCTGGTGGTGCATGTCTTGAAACAGTGGTTGGACGACCAGGATGTTGTCTGTTACCTCCCCCGTGAGGGTGATCAACAGCATTCATTGCTACTCCTCTTACAGTCATGAACTTCTTACCTTTAGCTTTATAAGCATGCCATTTTTTACCAGCTTTAAGGAACGGTTTATCTTTTCTACCTCCACCTGCTACTACACCGATACTGGCGCGGCAGTTAGGGTTTAAGTATTTTAATTCCCCTGATGGTAATTCAACAACAGTTTGGTTAGCGTCATGAGTTACAACATTAGCATAAGTTCCAGAAGATCTTACAAAACGACCTCCGTCTCCAGGAGTGTTTTCGATATCATAAACTGGGGTACCTTCAGGAATTTCAGCAAGAGGTAAAGTATTACCGAATTTGATTGGTGCAGAAATACCGCATTCGATTTCATCATCAACTTGAATGCTTTCAGGTGCTAAGATATATTTCTTTTCACCATTTTCGAATTTGACTTCTGCGATTGGAGCAGTTCTTGCTGGATCATGAACTATGTCAATGACTTTTCCTTTGATACTGCCTTCTTTTTCTAATGCATCGTAAGATCTGTATCTGATTTTATCTTTAAAACGATGAGAAGCTACACGGTGAGCAGGAGTTCCTCTTCCTCTTCTTTGGTGGATTAATCGTTTACCCATTTTTCATTCCTCCTTAGAATACTCCTAATCTTACGGCGAGTTCTTCTGCCATTTCTTCTTCAACAAGTTTAATGTATGCTACTTTTTCACCTTTAGTAGTAATGTGAGTATTGACTCTTGCTACTTTTTCTTCGTATAACTCTTCAAAAGCATGTTTGATTTGTTTTTTGTTAGCTTTACGGTTAACGACGAATGAAATTTCATTGTTTAAATCAATTAAATTCATGGTTTTTTCAGTAACATGAGGTTTAATAATAATTGAATATGAATCCATAATAATCACCTTATTTATCCAAAATTATTGGAATAAACCTCCTAACTTTTCAACAGCTGATTTGGTGTAAACAGTGAGTCTTCCTGGGTGAGTACCTGGTGCTAACAATTCAGCATTTAAGTTTTCAACAACCACAACATCTACACCAGCGTGGTTTCTTGCACCTAAGGAAATTCCTTTATCTTCACCGACTACAACAAGAGGTCCTTTTACTTTTTTGTATTTTCTTCCTCTGGTTTTACCTCTACCAGCTCTGATTCTTTTACCTTCTTTGGCACGGATGACATCATCATAAACCCCTAAGTTTTGGAAAATTTCACGGGTTTGTTTAGCAGTTTTTACTTCTTCAATGTCATCTTCAACAATGATAGGCACTTGAGCTAAATCATCAACAATGTGACCTCTGTTTTCAACAATTTCCTTATTGGTAGTTGCTGCAACAGCTGACCTGATTGCAAATCTTCTTTCTTTTATGTTGATTTTTTCATGATGATTTTTTTCAGCTCTTGTTGGGTGTGCTTGTCTACCGCCAATAGCCATTGGTACGAAAGCTGCTCTTGAACCATTTTTAATCCTAGGGACTCTTGCGGTACCTCTACCTGAACCCCATCCTTTGGCTGAAGTTCTTTTACCTGCCATTGGGTCATTACCCCATGGTTGTACTCTAGCAGATTGTGCAGAAAGTACAGCTCTTTTGATTAAATCTGGTCTGTACACTTCATCAAAAATAGCTGGAAGTTCAATTTCTTCTTTGACTTCCCCATTAATAGAATAAACATTAACTTTCATGATTATACCCCTTGTTTAGATTTTGTACTTATGTAGTTTATTTGAGGTATATCCTCAGCTTTATTATTAGGTCTGATAGGTTGTCTTAAGATTACTAATCTTTTGGAAGGTCCTGGAAGGGATCCTTTTACTAAAACGTAATCGTTTTTGACAAGTCCATATTTAACAAATCCTCCGTCTGGGTTGATTTGATCAACTTCATCAGCTGATGCAATTTTTAAAATTCTCTTATTGAATTCTGTTCTTTTGTGATAACCCATTTGACCTGCTTGAGCTACAGTCCACATGGTTCTTCTTGGAGTCCAAGGACCAATAGAACCTACGTGTCTACCTTTACCTGCTCTTACAGCTTTACCGTATTGGATTCTGATTCCCCATCTTTTTACTACACCTTGGAATCCTTTTCCTTTTGTAGTTGCGATTGCATCAACAAATTCTCCTTCATTGAAGATTTCACTAGCTTTTACTTCGTTACCTAATAATTCTAATGCGGTATTTAATTTTTCTTCAGGATTTGCTCCTCCAATTCCACATTCAAATATATCCGGTTTTTTCTTAGGTACGCTAGTTACTTTTGGATTTGTGTGTACTAAGACTCTAATTTCTTCTGTGTTTTCTAATGCACCTTGTATTTTTGCAATAGCTTCAGATTTATTGTATTCTTTAGGAAGGGAAATCTTCCTTGAGAGTTCTTGATCTAAATTGTCTGCAAGTACTTCGGTGATTACTTTCAAACCACGAGAAGTTTTTTCATAAGCTCTAATTCCCATTACTACGACCGGAGGCACTTCTAATACAGTTACTGGAGTGAAAACATCCATCCCTTGGGTTGGAGAGTTTTTATCAGTATCAGTTACTAAAGCGTGAGTCATTCCGACTTTATAACCTGCGAGGCCGAGTAATTTTGGTTCATCTGATTCTGGCCAAGATTTTATTCTTGGGGTTTCTTTAGCTGCTCTTTTTCTTGGACTGAAAGCAACAGACCCTTTTCTTGGCTGATGATGTCTAACCATTTAATTTAACCTCCTTATTTATATTTTTCCTTTATTTTTAAATTATTTTAATTTTTTTACTTTGATAGTCAAATAAACAACTATCAAGCGAGTTTGATGAAATAAATTCATCGAAATGATAAATAGCTACAAACAAGTCTGTAACTAGATAAACATTAAATTTCAATATATTCCATTGAGTCTAAGCTAATTGAAGCACTGTCGAGAATATATTCAATGTATAAATCATTCTGTGCTAAGATTATTTTTAGGAGAGTCCTAAAAATATTCATGTATAAAAAGTTGAGCAAGTTATCTATTAGTAGTGTAAAACTAATATTTTAAAGAGAATTAAAATCTCATAAAGTTAAATAAAGAAAGTGTAGCGACAACTGCCTCTTCAGTTCTAACAGTTTCAGTTCCTTGTCCCGGAAGGGTATTCACTTTATACAAATCCCATTCAGGATTTGAAACATCTTCTGAAATTGAAGAATAAGGGCCACCAAATAAAATAGCAATACTTTTACATTCATCTACTTTATGTTTTAATTCATTAAAAATAGAATCAATATAATCTCCATATCTTGTTGTTTCAACAACAAGATCAGGTTTAATTAATTTTAAGCTATTTTTAAGACTCTTATTAGAGGACATTACTTTATATCCCCAGTAAACGTCATCTGGTTTATCAGGTGTGACTATTACTTCTTTCTTAGCTATTTTAGTAATCTTAAAGTCAAAAATTTTTTTAACAGTAAGTTGCTCTTTACAGAATGCAAGTTCATCCATACCAATATCCACAAAAGTTCCTTTCTTATTTCTTTTAACGGTGAATCCTTGTCTATAATCTCCCACGTCTGGTTGACTATTAACAGGATGATGAGGAGTCCTGAGTGGCGGAAGGATACCTACATGCTTAAGTTCAGCTTTTATAGGAATAGCCTGTTTCCTCAAATACTGAGGAGTATTCATATAATTCAAAACTTCAGCAATAAAAGCTCCATCCTCTTCTCCATCCACATTCTTATCATGATTATCATTATAAACAATCACATTATCCGCTTTAAAAATGGCTAAAGCTCTTCCTATAATCCCCACCTTATAGGTACGGATTTTAAGATCTTTAGACTCAGAAAGAAACGAGTTTGGAATAAATATAGATAGCTCATCTTTATACATTAGTAATACTTTTGGCAAGTAAACTATATAAAGATTACCCTACATTTACATAGCTATCACTAAATAGACTTACACATTTACAAGATATTATATCAATTATAATATCTGTAGCTCTTTTTATGCTACCAACTTTTTTATACTCAGAGAATATATTAATATAAAATATATACCAACCACTATATAAAGGTATTGTTTTTTGAATGAAAAAATTAGAATTTTAAAAAATAGAATTATTTTAAAATTGCTCTTATGACAATTACATCAACATTTTGCTTTTCTTTAGTATGAAAGTCATAAATTTTCGGAATTGGAAATTCATACCTGAATATATGGGTAATTTCCAAACCATTGTCATCATAATATTTTATTAAAAACTCTTCTGTGGACTGCATATGAAATGAATATATAACCTCGCAATTCAACCCTATGGCTTTTTGAACAAATTTTAAATCCTGACCGGAATCCGCATTTTTCTGAGATCCGAAAGGAGGATTTTGAAAAACAGTATCGACATTCATGCTTTCATTAAAATCATCAATATCACTGGCAATGAAATTTAAATTAGGCAAATCCAATTTATCCTTAACTCCATTTGCAAGATTAATTGAATCATCATCAACATCCACACCAATTGATGAATTCGCCCCCATTAATGCAGATCCTATAGCGAAGATTCCAGTTCCGCAACCTAAATCGACAACATCCTTATTTTCAACATCTCCAAGTGAATAAGCATTCCAGATCAAATCCGAAGCAATAACGGATGGGGTGGTGTACTGTTCAAGACCCACCTTAGGATTAGGGTGAGAAGGTATTGATTGGAGCCTCATTTCCAAATGTTTTTTACGAGCAATCTTTTTCATCTAATAAAATATTTAAATTATTTAGTATATAATTATATATTGAATGAAAAAATTACTTTGAGGTTTCGCATGTTTGAAAAAGTATTAATTGCAAATAGGGGAGAAATCGCCATTAGAGTAATGCGTGCTTGTCGTGAACTCGACATAAAAAGCGTGGCAATCTACTCCGATGCGGATAAAACTTCTCTTTATACAAATTATGCTGATGAGAGTTATCCTTTAGGAAATCCTTCACCAGCAAAATCATATTTGAATATCGAAAAAATTATCGATATTGCACTTGAATCAGGCGCTGATGCCATTCACCCAGGATATGGGTTTTTAGCTGAAAACGCTAAATTTGGAGAAGAATGTGAAAAAAACGGAATTAAACTTATTGGACCTACCGGAGACGTGATTAATAAAATGGGAGATAAAATTACATCAAAAGCTCTCATGAAAAAAGCAGGAGTTCCTGTTATTGAAGGAACACCGGAAGGTGTTACTGATATTGAAGAAGCTAAAGAAATAGCACGTCAAATCGGATATCCTGTAATTGTCAAAGCTTCAGCAGGAGGTGGCGGAATTGGTATGCGTGCAGTTTATGAAGAAGATGAACTTGTACGTGCAATTGAATCAACACAGTCCGTTGCTTCAACAAACTTTGGAGATTCAACCGTATTTATTGAAAAATACCTTGAAAAACCACGTCACATTGAATTCCAATTATTGGCTGACGAACATGGAAATGTTATTCATGTAGCAGACAGGGAATGTTCAATTCAAAGAAGACACCAAAAACTCTTAGAAGAGGCTCCTTCCCCAATCATGACTGAAGAGCTAAGAGAGGAAATGGGAGGAAGTGCAGTTAAAGCCGCAGAATATATTGGATATAAAAGTGCAGGAACTGTGGAATTTCTATATGACAACGGAGAATACTACTTCCTTGAAATGAATACTCGTATTCAGGTTGAACACCCAATCACTGAATTGATCACCAATACTGATTTAATCAAAGAACAGATTAAAATTGCAAACGGCGACGAATTAAGTTACCAGCAAGAAGACATTAAAGTAACTGGACATGCAATCGAATGCCGTATCAATGCTGAAGACCCTCTTAATGACTTTGCACCGAATCCTGGTAAAATTACCGGTTACAGATCCCCTGGTGGACCTGGTGTACGTCTGGACAGTGGAGTATACATGAATTATACCATTCCAACATTCTACGATTCAATGATTTCAAAATTAATCACTTATGGAAGAAACAGAAACGACGCTATTAATAGAATGAAAAGAGCATTGAGCGAATATATCATTTTAGGTGTAAAAACTACAATTCCTTTCCATAAGGCAGTTTTAAGGAACCCTAACTTTATTTCCGGTGATTTGAATACTCATTTCATTGATACCTATAAAAAAGGCATTGAAGCAGAAATGAATAATGTAATTGCAGAAGACATGGACTATGTGAACAGATTGAAATCCACATTCATGCCCGGCAAAAAAATTGCTGCAATTTCAGCTGCAGTTGGATCATACCAAAATCAGGCACATCACAAAATGCAAAAGAAATAAATTTTTAGAGGTTTTATAATGAAAGATGAAATATTAACCTTATTAAAAAAAGAAAAGAAACTTGCACAGGAAACAATCGATGAACTCAAAGATATTGAAATTCATGATTTTGCAAAATTAGTTGAAGAAGTTGGAAAATCAGATACAGAACACATAAAAGCTTCCGAAATCTCTAAAGATTTAAACACCGAATGGGTGGGAAAAAACTTATTCATATTCAATGAAGTAAAATCAACAAATACCGTGGCTAAATTCCTAGCGACAAACGGTGCTGAAAACGGAACCGTTATAATCTCAGAAAAACAGACAGACGCAAGAGGAAGATCAGGGAAAGCATGGGAATCTCCGGAAGGTGGAGTATGGTTATCAGTAATTGTTACTCCTAATGTCCACTACTCAAAACTCCCATTAATTACATTAGCCACTGGAGTGGCAGTTGCAAAAGCAATAGAAAGAACCGGAATAACTTCTGCTGAAATCAAATGGCCGAATGACATCATGATTCATGATAAAAAGGTCTGCGGAATATTAACGGAAGCGGTAACCCAATACAATTCAATTGAAAATGTCATTATAGGAGTTGGAATCGATGCAAACATCGATGTCAACGACTTCCCTGAAGAACTAAAAAACGGAACAACCACTATTGCTGAGGAACTTGGAAGAAAAGAAGATGAAAACGTTTTAATAAGATACTTCCTAGAGGAATTTGAAAAAATAGCAATACAATTCAACAATGAGGAATATGAAGCTATTCTAAAAGAATGGAGAAAACGTTCATACAGCATCGGCAAAATTGTCGAAGTTAGAGAACCTTTCAACAAGAACTACGATGCTTATGTTGTAGGCATTGGTAAAGAAGGAGCTTTAATTGTTGAAAAAATTGATGGAACCTTAGAAAAAGTAATTTCCGGAGAATGTATAATCAAAAACTAAAATACAATCTCCCTGCATTTTTCTTCATTTGTGATTACGTCAAGTAATTTCTCAAATGAAGATTCTATTTTTTTTGTTAAATCTTTTAAGTCCAAATTAAATGCATCGCTTGTTGACAAATCAAATCTTATTGTAGCAGATGCACCAGGCATTCCCACAGCAGGAATTGTTATGATTCCAAAATCCTTTAATAATATAAATGAAAATACGAATGCCAAATCATTATCGGATAAGTTATGAGGAATATTAATCTCATTTGCCAAATCTTCAGGGGAAATCATGACTCCTGTTGGTGTCTTTTCAAAGTTATTGAATTTTGAGCCTAACAAATCAAATAGCTGATCTTTCCTATCAAAACTGTTAATCAAGTTATCTTCATTGAAATTCTTTATTCCGTTTAACATTGCAAGTACTGCAGGAGGCTGTGCTTCAAGACCAAACTGATTAACCTTGATTTTGATTTCATCAATCAAATCCTTACGTCCTGCCATGAGCCCTCCTCTTGGACCCGGCATTAGTTTATCGGTGCTTGTAATTGCAATGTCTGCGCCCAAATCGCATGCTCTGGCCTGATTGAAAACAACTGTTCTTAATCTTGCTCCTGAAGCGTCATCGACCATCACTGGAATATCCTTTTCATGAGCCATTTCAATTACTTTTTTAAATTCGCATTCATCGATTACCTTATGGTCCATTGTAGAGCCGGTAACGACAACCAATGAAGTATTTTCCGGAATCGAAAATTCATCAAAAACATCAGTTTCAAAGTAATTGGCTCCAACTAACTTACAGCTGCGAGGAATGGAAGGATGGGCAGGTAATTCCGCAAGATAATGTACGACATTAGAATCTTTTTTGACTAATGTTAAGATAGTGGCCAGAATCCCTGAAGAAGTTCTATTAAGGGGGATGACTTTTTCTCCACCCATATGCTCTATTCCAACTTCCTGAAGGGCATCCTCAAAAATGGCCGGGCCGACATAAGTTTCCAGAAGACTTATTTCTGATTGGCTGGCAATGAATCCTCCAGATAGCCCAGTTAAATCAAATAAAAATTCGCGCCCTTTATTATCAACAATATCCTTAATTATAGAAAGGGCTTTTTCTCTTTTTTTAACTTCATCTAATGAATTATTAACTATCATCTAATCAGAGTCGTCTAATTCTAATTTGAAATCGTTGAAGAATTCAATGATTGATTTTAATTGTTTTTCATCAATTTCAATGTTAGTATACTCTTCATCTTCAGGTATTCCATAAAAGTAGTCTGCAAATAAAACTTTGCCTTCAGGGGAAGTGATAATAGTAATACCGTCCGAAAGTTTGTCAGGATTTTTATTTTGGAATTCAAGCTCCAAGGAAATGCCTATTTTTTCAGAAAACTTTTGTTTCTCTTCAGGTTCTCTGTTGCATTTTCTAATTTTGGTCATTCTTGATTTTAATTTTTTCTCAGCAAGTTCATCAATATTAGCCATTAATTACACATCCTCAAAAATTCTTCACTAAGTAATAATTATAATTTAAAATATACTATAAATCAATCTTATATATAAGTATTTTTATATGTTCAATCGTACAAACTATTTCCTTCACTATCCATTGCGACTATAAGCGGTCCAAAATCCTTAACTCTCAAATTCCACATTGCTTCCGGCATTCCCAAATCCAGCCAATCCACACTTTCAATTTCTTCAACGGCATCGACATATAAAGCCGCGCAACCACCAGTAGCTACCACATATAATGCATTATTACGGATTAAAGCCTCACGAACAGTGTCATCCATTCCACCTTTGCCTATGACAATCTTGACGCCCATATCCAAAACATCACTCTGATAAGGATTCATCCTCATGGATGTTGTAGGTCCGATTGCCACCATTTTATAATCTCCTTTATCTTCAGTTATAATCGGCCCTGCATGGAAAAGCACTGCTCCCTCAATATCCAATGGAGCGCCCTTCTCGATTATGCGTTTGTGCGCCTGGTCTCTAGCGGTCAGGATATTCCCAGTTAAATAAACAACATCCCCTGCTTTTAAATCTGTCAGACTTTCATCTTTAATCGGAACTTGTAACTTTTTTTCCATTTATCCACCTATAATAATAATGTATTTATTAAAAAAGAATATAACTATTAAATATATAAAATTTTTTGCTTTAATAAAATTAATGGTTAGGAATAATACCGGGGAAGAAAATGTCAAGTATGAGTAGTGTTGCAGGACTGTCAAAATACATTCAAACCCTGCCAAAAACAAAATATTCTGTAATTGGAATGATGATAATAAGTTTTCTGATTGGAAGCACTTATTATTTAATTGATTTGACACCTAACCACGGAATCCTTGAAGATTTCATATTAGGAGGATTGTTCGGTTTCTGTGTCCTTGGCATATCCTCAATTATGAGCGGAGCACTGAATCAACAAGTTATAAGCTCATTTCATGGAATTAACTTAAAGATGAAACATTCCATGTTCCTATCTGCTCTTTCCATGACCATTTTAGGAATTTTTGTTATTTTAGGATGTATTGTTTCAAGGATAATACATGTCGACATTTTTATAAATTCAATGATATTTGCCTGTGTTTTGATATATGGATTTAATACTTTAGTTTTCTGGGCAACAGCCAAAGTTAGATTCACAATAGCTGCACTGACAGGATTTATCCAACCCCTGCTTATCATTGCAATGTATATATCCATCTCATTTTTATTTATCGACACCAGTTTTATGGGTTCGGTGATAATGCAGGTTATGATTAAAGCGCTAGTCGCATCAGTCATATTCGTTTTGGCAATATATGCATTCATTAAGGTTATTGCTTCACCATTCAAGAAAAATTTGGGAATTGGAGTGTTGGATTTATTAAGTTTATTCATTGCACATATGAATGAGGGATCAAACTCCCTTGAAGGACTGTTTGAAAACATGAGTGAATCCATTGATACCCTCGTAACATTCATTAGTTTTAAAACAGGAAATGGCATAAAAGCGTTATTCATTTCTCCGTCAGTACATCCCGGACCATTGGGTGATTTGGGAGGATCCAATATGCCTACACTTCTTGCAAATAAATTCGACCATTTCACAATGGTTGCTCAT
>NZ_JAFQXT010000054.1 GCF_017406825.1 Methanobrevibacter sp. | reverse complement strand
TTCTTCTTTTTCTTCTTCCTCTTCTTCAACAACTTCTTCTTCTTCAGCCACTTCTTCAACGTCTGGAGCTGCTGCTACAGCAACGTTGGAAAGTTTGTCTGCTAATTTGTCACTTAAAGCACCTTCAACACCAGATACTTCTGATGCTAAAGCTAACATTTTAGCCTGTGCCAAACCAATGATTGGTTCTGAAGTTTCAGCAGTCATGATTGCTCCTGCAACACCGACATTGATTGCTCTGGTGTATGCGAGAGTAATGATAGTTGAAGTTGTTTCTTTAGTAGGAATAGCTGCGTTTACGGATAAGTTGAATGCATTTCTGAATGCATTTTGTACGTCAGCTAATGTTTGTTCTTCGTCGATTGCAAGTACATCGGAAGTGTAAACAGATCCTTCTTCGTATACTGCTTTTAAGTCAATTCCCACTTCCATCGGATTAATATCCAATCTTGTTAAGGTAGCTGCCATCTGTTTGGATACTTCCTCACCGGCTTCTACTACAACGGTACTTTTTTGGATAAAGATTTTTCCGTCTTGTGGTCTAGCAGGAATTCCAACTTGTCCCAATTCACCCATAAATGCGAGGTTGGTTAAACCTGTGTCCCCTTCAGGTACAACAATGTCTTCAGGTGCAATAGCGCCGGCTTTTGCAGGAGCTGAAGTTTTACTGTTTTCCAAAATTTTATATAATTTGAAAGGGTTCATTTCGGTTGCAATAATTGCAATTTGACCATCCATATGTTCGGATAAATCGACAATGTTGGTTTTATCAGCATTACAATCTTCAAGAGCTAAGTCAATGAGATTTTTCTTGGACATTCTGATTACAGCATCCTGTTTGAGATTTTTTCTCATTTCCTGAAGCTGTTTTGCAGGAATGTTCATTAAATCTACAATACCAATAACATCATAGCTATTGATGAGTTCGATTAACTCTTTAACTTCTTCCTTTTTCCATTCAGCAACATGAGCCATTAGATCACCCTCACTACTGGTCCCATAGTTGTTTTTATAAACATGGACTTAATTTGACTTCTTCCTTTTTCTAAATTGCGGTCTAAGACTGTAAGAACAGTTTCAACATTTTCAGCTATTTCCTCGTCTGACATGTCTTGGCTTCCGACAACAACCTGAATACTAGCTTGCTGTTTTACGCCAACTTTGACAGTGTTTTGTAATCTTTCTAAAAGAGGGTCCAGTTTGATACTTGCAGGCACTGGTTTTGGCATTTTTCCACGAGGACCTAATACAGGACCGAGGAATCTACCAACGAGTGGCATCATATCAGCTTGAGCTACTAAGAAATCTACAGAGTTTGCCATTTTTTTGGCGGATTTTCTGTCTTTTCCGAACTCTTCTAAATCTCCTTTATTAATTACAGTGTCAAGACCAGCATCTTTAGCTTGAACAATGAGTTCCCCGTCAGCGATGACTCCGATTTTAACATCTTTGCCACGGCCGTTAGGAAGAGTAACTTCCTCATTAAACCTATTTTCTGGCTTTCTGACATCTAAGTCACGGATATTGATAATAATATCCACAGACTCAGTGAAGTTTCTCGGCTTTGATTGTTCTTTTGCCTCCTTCACCGCGTTAATTACATCTTGTGTCATATTCATCCCCCATGAACGTTATGTTCATTGGATTTTTTTGGTTTCATGAGTATCATTTACAAGAAAAAAATTCTTAAACGATTGCATGAATTAAAAACAGTATATCAATTATAACCGAAATTATAACGTCATATACACTGTCATTATTAACTTTAATTTAATTTTTATATGATTGATATCTATTCTGCAAAGAGATCATCATATTCTCCGGCATCCACATCTTTCTGTGCTTGTCTTGGGTCTTTGCCGTCTACGGAAATTCCCATACTTACACAGGTTCCCATGACTTCTTTGATAGCTGCTTTGTAATCGTTAGCAAGCAATGCATCGAATTTCATTCTTGCGATTTTCAAAGCGGTTTCAATTGGTAAGTCATTTACGATGTCTAAACCTGGTTCGTGTGAACCTTTGTCGATGCCTAATTCTTCTTTGATTAATGAAGTAGTTGGTGGAGTACCGATTTCAATATCGACTTCTTTAGTGTCTCTATCAATCATGACTTTGACTGGCACTTTCATTCCAGCAAAATCAGCAGTTTTTTGATTGATTTCGTCAACCACTTGCATCATGTTAATACCGAAAGGTCCTAAAGCCGGGCCGATTGGAGGTCCTGCAGTTGCGCTTCCACCTTCGATAAGAACTTCGACTGTATCTTTAGCCATCAGTCAGCCTCCTTTTGAATTATTCTAATTTGATCAGCTTTAACAGTAACCGGAATTGGTACTGCAGCTTCTATTAACTCAAGGACGACTTCTTCACGTGATTCATCAATACGAACCACTTTCGCCCTTTCACCTTTGAATGGTCCAGAAATAAGCTCAACAATACTTCCTTTTTGTATGGAGGAAATAATCGGTTCTGGTTTCAAGAATCTTTTTGCTTCATCAAAAGTAATGCCTACACTACCTTCAACAACCCCTCTTAAATGTTGAACTTTTAAGTCAGGGTTTCTGAGATCTATTTTTGTTGAGGATTCAACTAAAATATACCCTTTTAAAGATTCCGGAACAAGGATTGAAGAAATGCCTACGCCATCAATGGTTCTAGCTTTACGAGCCAGGAGTCTGGCTACATTTCTTTCTTGACCTGCAGAGGTCTTAAGAGCATATATGGAACTATTAGATTCTTCCATGAAAAATTCACCTATTTTTAATATTTGACTAAATTAATGAAGATCCACAAAAACGTGGATTCTTAGGTAATTCACAGATGTGAAAATTTACTAAGCGATCCCCTATTCTCCGATAGGTTCAAAATTATCATCCTCTCCAGATAATCTGAAAGGATAAATTCATACATTAAGTTAAAAGTTATTATAAAAGCCATAATTGTTCAAGAAAATAAAAGTCTTGAAAATCAGATTTCTATAATATATTTATCTATAACTATAATAATATATAAACTTTTTCAAAAAACTAGATTTTTGAAACAAAAAGTAAAATTACAAAATTTTATTATAAAAAGTTGGGATCAAAAAAATGAAGAATTGGTTTTATAAACCAATCAATGAACCTAATAAAACTATAACAAAACCGATAACCCCAACGATTAAAACACCTATGGAAACCACTTTAGCCAGTTCCATGTATTCCTTGCCGTCAGGTTTTCTTGATACTTTCAATACTCTTTTACTGTCTTTTATAAATTTATCGAAACTTTCTTGTACGTTCATTTGAATACCCAAAATAAAAAAACTATGAAAAAATCATAATTTAATGAATTATAATAAAATAATAGTAATAAAATAATTTATAACTTAAACATTAATAAATGTTTGCATTTTTGAAAAAAAAATAATAAATGGAATTAGAAGATTCCATCAATGAAATCATCTAATTGATCATTAGCGGACTCTGATTCGGAAGCCTCATCAGCATAATCAATGTCCGGTTCATTATTGATATCGTAGTTGCTTTTAATGCCTGAAACAACCACAGTGGTCCTGACCATGTTTTGGAGACTTTCATCGATTTGAGTACCCCAAATGATATTTGCCTCAGGATCGAGCTTGTCGGCAACAACCTGAACTATTTTTTCAGCTTCATGTAATGTTAAATCTGAACTTCCGGATATGTTTACCAAAGCGCCGGTAGCGTTGGAAATGTCGATATCCAACAATGGGCTGCTTAATGCTTCATGTACGGATTCCAAAGCTCTGTCGCCGGAATCGGATTCTCCCATACCAATCATAGCCATTCCTGAACCGCTCATAATGCTTCTGATATCTGCGAAGTCCAAACTTACAAGACCTTTTTTGGTAATCAGTTCGGTTATTCCTTTAACGGCTCTTCCGAGGATTTCATCGGAAACCATGAAAGCTTTGTTTAAAGGCAAGTTAGGTGCAACTTCCAATAATTTGTCATTAGGAATTACGATAACAGTGTCTGCAGCTTCCTGGAGTTTTTCCAAACCTTGTTCTGCATTTTCTCTTCTTTTAATTCCTTCAGCAGAAAATGGCATGGTAGCAACTGCAACAGTGAGAGCTCCTAATTTTTTAGCTATTTTAGCGATGATTGGAGCTGAACCGGTACCGGTTCCACCACCAAGACCACAGGTGACAAATACCATGTCTGCGCCTTCCAATTCATTTCTGATTTCGTCTTCACTTTCTTCAGCGCATTCTTCACCGACTGTTGGTTCTCCACCTGCACCTAATCCTTTGGAAGTTTGTCTTCCTAAAAGGATTTTCTTACTGGATTG
Source organism: Methanobrevibacter sp. (assembly GCF_017406825.1). GTDB lineage: Archaea > Methanobacteriota > Methanobacteria > Methanobacteriales > Methanobacteriaceae > Methanocatella. Next base: position 22,647 of record NZ_JAFQXT010000054.1, on the reverse strand, counting down.
ACAGTAAAATAAATCTTGAGCATCGGTATTGACAGCGATTGTTGTTGCTCCTTCGATACCCATTTCGTTTAATCTTGAAATAGTGTTGTTTCCTGCTCCACCAGCACCAACAACAAATATATTAGTTCTAACACCTTGAATAATATTAATAAGATCTTCATCTATGTCTGAAGAGATTTTTTCGGGTGCTTTCTCTTCCATTCTTTGTTCAGATTCTTTGATTGCATCATCTATAAATTTCACGAATTAACCCCACATTCTGCTATTAAAATTAATTGTTAAATATTTCTATCGTAACTATTATATAAATGCACCTACTATTTAAGCATTTAGAAATTATGTGCAATGTTGAAAAATATTAATTTTAGTCCCTAGGCATTGCAATAATTTCATGGAACGTCATGTCAAATAAGTTTTTCGAATTGACAGGAGTCAAAATAACAGCAGTATCGACCCCGTGGGCCCTGCCTCCGATTGCAATTATCTCCTCACCGACTGGAATGAGTCCTGCATCCGCAGCCATGATGGATATTTCGGCTGCCACCTTGACGCCGTGGGAAAACATTCTGAGGGTATCGGCCACTACGTCCAAAGGAGAATATCCTCCATACTTATTGGTTACACCTCTTGCAGCTCCGCTGAATGCATGCAGGCCCTGAAATGTCTTGATTCCGACTTTTTCCAATTCCTCAATCATTTCATCTGAAATGTCTGATTCGTTCTCGCCGCTGAATCCTACGTTGTGGGAAACGTTGACGATTGTAACTTCATCGCCGATAGCTTCATGAAGCTTTAAAGCTGACTGGCCGGTTGAAGAGGCTATCAAAACGTATTTGATGTTTTCAGCCACATCCAGCTTGTCCTTAACGGCCGCAATCAGTTCATCTGTATAATCGTCACCTTGCTTGTCAAAATAGGTTATAAATTTCCTTGCCATGATTTCACCATCAATCTTATAAACTAATTTATGTTATATATAATATAATTAATTTTTTATTTGAGATTTTTATGAGCAATTTAGAAAACATCAAGCACGTAACCAACGGAGAATATATTGTAATTCCAATCGAAACCGGCTACATCAAGCCGAATGATGATTTGAGTGCCATCACAGAACCTGCAAAGGAACTGATGCAGGACGGAGACTATCTGGTGATAGCCGAAACGCCGATTTCTGTTTCACAAAACAGGCTGGTGGATGAGTCAAAATACACACCGTCGCTAAGCGCAAAGTTTCTTACAACCGTCTGGAGCAAGTACCTGTGGGGATATGTTTTCGGACCACTTCTCGGAATCAAGGAAAGGACAATCAAAAACCTAAGAAAACTTCCAAAAGAGACAAATGCCCACAAGGAGGTTGTTCTCCAGCTCTACGGATGGAAGCATGCCTTGAAACCTGCTTCTGAAGCCGGAATCGATTTAAGCAATGCTCCCGGAACATTCGTCTCACTTCTTCCTGAAAATCCCGAGAAGGTCGCAAAGGAAATCAAGGCAGAAATCGGCAAAGACGTCTGCGTGATGATTATAGACACCGACGCCACATACATGAAAAACGGCAAGTATTTCACAGGCCTTCCGATAGCAATAGAAGGCATCGATGCGGACAACGGGTTTTTCGGATATGTTAAAGGACAATTATGCGAGAACATGGGATCAACACCTCTTGGATGCAGCGAAAAGATGAGCGTGGAACATGCCCTTAAAATGGCCAATATAGCCGAGGACTATCAGAAATCACTTTCAACTGAAATGAAAACCATCCACAGTGTTAAAGCGGTGCTCGGCACTGAAATCGATGAGGTCACAGTTGAGGCCCTCGATTCGATAACACATACCCCGGCCGTCATCATCAGAAAACGATAATATAGTCAAACTTTTATAATAAAAAAAACAAAACTAAACATTAATATTAAACTTATCATAATTTATTTTAATTTTTCATTTTCAAAAGAAACTATGATAACCAGTAAAATCAATTAGGGGAAATTAAATGATAAATGATCCATTAGTAAAGACTTTATTAATCAATATTGTTGAAGATGAAAGCAATTTGCCGATTGTTGAAGCATTGATTGACGGCGTTGAAACCGATGAGGAAATTGCCAAAAAAACAGATATCAAATTAAATATCGTTAGAAAAATACTTTACAAACTTTATGACATGGGATTGGCAAGTTATAAAAGAAGTAAAGACCCTGAAACCCAATGGTTTACATATTCATGGAAATTTGAAAAGGATGAAGTCATAAACCGCATCAAAAAGGATTCAGAACAGTACTTGAAAATGCTCAATGACGAACTGGAAAGGGAAGAAAACAATATGTTTTTCATATGCCCACAGGGCCATGTAAGACTTGATTTTGATGACGCTTCCGATTATGAATTCTTATGTCCTGTCTGTATGGAAGAGCTGGAATTCCAGGACAATTCCGCTAACATTAAACAAATCAAAGAAGACCTGAAAATGGTCGAAAGTAATTTTAATTCCTTTAATGAAAAAAACCAATAGATAAAATGGAACTGGAATTACTCAGAAAGGAAAACACTCCTGAAAATGTTATCGAACATTGCATAGCGGTTTGCAGAAAGGCTATGAAAATAGCTTCTAATTTTAAGGAGGCAGACCGTGATTTGATTCGAAAAGGCGCCCTTCTGCATGATATCGGAAGGTCCAAAACCCACGGCATCACCCATGCAATCGAAGGCGTTGAGATTGCAAGAAAATACGGATATGCTGATGACGTGCTAAATATCATTGAAAGGCATATCGGTGCGGGAATCACAAAAGAGGAAGCAAAGGCATTGGGACTTCCCGAAAAGTCATATGTCCCACAGACCCTTGAAGAAAAGATTGTTGCCCATGCGGACAATCTGACAAGCGGAAGTGAGGAAGTTGACATTGATTTTGTAATAGAAAAATGGAGAAGGCAAATACCTGAGCCTGACGATAACATTGAAAGATTAATCAAACTGGATAACGAATTAATAAAAGCTTTTGAGGAATGAAAATGAAAGTGATATGCTCAAGTGAAGAATCCCTGTACCGTCCCGAAGCGGTGAGATGGAGACAGAGAATGGAAATGATGGAACCTTTTGGAGATACTGTAGTTTTATTGCCGTGCAGCATGAAAAAACCCTATTCCAACTCAAAATCACACCAGCAGTTTAGAAAGCTGACAAGGTCATACCAGGAGCTTATCGTAACCTCCCCATTCGGGATTTGTCCAAGAGAACTTGAAAACACCTTTCCGATTCAGTCCTATGACGTCAGCACAACCGGAAAATGGTCTGAAGATGAAATTGAAGAGACCGGAAAGCTGATTGAAAAATACACAAAAGGAAAGGAGATTGTAGCAAATCTCGCAGGAGGATACCTCCAATCAGCAGAGGCTTATCTTGATGATTTTACCAATGTCTGTGTTGATGACAGGCCAACATCACCGCAATCCCTTTATAATTTAAGGATGGAGCTTAAAAACCATAAAAAAATCAACAGAAGGGAAAAGACCTTGCATGAGTTAAGGTCAATTGCAAAATACCAGTTCGGCGAAAATGCGGACAAGTTCATTCCCGACAATGTCAAAACCAAGGGAATGTATCACAAAAAAATCCTATCCAATGGAACCCAGCTGGCAATGCTCAATAAGGATTATGGAATGTATCGCTTAAACTTGCCTGGCGGTGAAATCCTGAAGGATTTGGGCATCCATATTGTAAATATCGATTTTGATTTGACAACAAACACCGTTTTTGCACCTGGAATCGACAAGGCAGACCACAACATCATTCCTAACGACGAAGTCGTTGTGGTTAAGGACGATACCGTTGTTGGAGTCGGCAAGGCCGTTATGACAGGCCGTGAAATGGAGGAATGCAATAATGGTATAGGCGTCAAACTGAAGCACAGAGTAAAATAATTTATATACCATTAGTTTAAAAGTTATATGTACCAAAAATTAGGAGACTATTTATGTCAGAAGATTTAGTGAATGATATTAAAGATGCAGTTTCTGTAATTAACGACCCACACATGGGAGTAAGTATTGTAGAAATGGGCATTGTACAAAACATTACTGTAGACGGAGATCAAGCTGAAATTATCATTAAACCAACCAACCCTGGTTGTATGAGTATCACACGTATTGCTGCTGATGCTAAAATCAAAGCAGAAAGTGTTGAAGGTATTGATAATGCAAAAATCATCGTTGAAGGACATGCTATGGCAGACTCCATTAACGAAATGATTAATAGATAAATTTTTAAAAATCTTATATAATTCTATGTATAACCGAAAGTGTTATATATAGTAATTAATATAAGTATAAGTGTTGACAGTTAACTGTCACATGAATTTCATAGGCTAGTGGCACAGCTTGGTTAGCGCGCTCGGCTGATAACCGGGAGGTCATGGGTTCGAATCCCATCTAGCCTACTTCTAACTATTTTTTAAGACATTTTCATTATATTTGGCAACCCTATCTAAATTTTCGCGAATTTTGAAAACTATTTTTTGCCAAATGAAAATCATTATATGTCACTTTGAACATAATATAACTTGAATGTACAAAAAGTAGGAATGATGATTGAAATGTGGGAAAGAATCAATGAAAAGTTTAAAAAATATCCTGCACGCATGAGGGTTGCAGAAAAAATGATTGAATTGGGCCTCTCCATCAGCGAGGACGGCAAAATATACTGCGAAAACTTAAAGATAAGCGACAAGGCTCTTGCAACAGCCGCTGAAGTTGACAGAAGAGCAATAAAGTCAACCATAGAAATAATACAGGAAGACGAAGAACTCAACAACTTATTCTCAAATATCATTCCTGCCGGAACACTTCTAAAAAACATTGCAAAAAATCTGGAATTGGGAGTCATTGAAATAGAAGTGGGACCTCAAAGCGAAGGAATACTGGCTGCAACAACAGATTTGATTTCAAAAAAAGGAATAGGCATAAGGCAAGCCTATGCTGAAGATACGGAGCTTCAAAAAACTCCAATATTAACAATAATTACAGAAGAGCCTGTTAAAGGCGATTTAATAAACGAATTTTTAAAAATAAAAGGAGTGACAAGAGTATCAATCTATTGATTTCTTTCTAACTCCAGCTGTTTATCTTCTTCTTCAAGGATTTCCAGAAGTTCTTCCCAGGCTTCCAAAGATTCTTTGGCGGCCTCTTCAGTTAATTTTTCAATTGCATAACCTGCATGGATAAGAACATAATCGCCAACTTCGACTTCAGGCAGAAGATCCAGTTTAGCTTGTTGTCTTGCTCCACCGAAGTCTGCATATAACCAGTTTTCTTCTCTATTGATTTCAACGACATGGGCTGGTGCTGCAATACACATGATTTCATCTCCAAAATTTTAATATATACATTATTTACTAAACTGATATTATATAAAATTATCTAAAAGGGTGTTTTAATGGAAAATATTGTTATCGGTTCCGGACCTGCCGGAAGATTAGCTTCCCTCGAGCTCGGAAAACTTAAAGAAAACGTCACATTAATTGAAAAAAATCATATAGCAGGCACATGCCTAAATGAAGGATGCATGGTTATTTGTGCACTGACAGACATTACCAAATTCATTGACCTGTCAAACAAGTTCAACAATTACGGATTCATCAAAAGCCAGCTGGACATCTCATATGAAAAGATAGTTGAAAAGATTGTCGAAACTCAAAAGATGCTGAGAGAAATAAACCAGATGGAAAATGAAAGCGTTGGAAACAACATCATATACGGTGAAGCCAGAATTGAAGGCAGCGAGGTCATTGTAAACAACGAAAGCCTAAGCTATGACAATCTGCTTGTGGCAACAGGCGCTCGCCCATTTATTCCGGATATTAAGGGCAGCGAATATGGCCTTACAAACAAGGACATTTTAAAGCTTGACAAAATCCCTGAAAACTTGAATATCATCGGAGGAGGAATCATAGCATGTGAAATCGCCAATATCTACTCAACCCTTGGAAGCAATGTCAATGTCATTGCAAGATCCAAATTCCTAAAGGAAATCGGAGACAACGCAAGAAGATACATCCTTGAAAAGATCATTCCAAACGTGACAATATATGAGAATACAAGCATTAAAGAGGCGTTTAAAAACAAGGTTTTGACCGAAGACGGCAAGGAACTTGAAGGAACACCTTTTTTTGCAACCGGAAGAACACCGAACAGCGAAATTGCTGAAGGCATAGTCGAGCTTAATGCAGACAGGACCATAAAAGTCACCGAAATGATGAAAACAAGTGCTGAAAACATATATGCCGCCGGAGACGTTACCGGAGGATATCAGCTGACACCGGTAGCAAGGATGGAGGGAATTACAGCTGCAAGAAACATGGCAGGATACTCAAATAAGGTAAGCTATGAGTGCATTCCTCAAACCCTGAGTTTGAATATGGAAGCGAGTTTTGTTGAAAATAAAAAAACCGAATGCAGTGATGATGACAAGGCAACCATAGGAATTCCTGGAATTGCAGGACCGGGTTCATTCTGGAACATACTTGCTGGTGAAACCGGATATACCGAAGTGGAATTCGACAAGAAAAACAACAAAATAAACAGAATCAATTCAATTTCCCCGTCATCAACAAGTGATGTGGCATATTTATCATATCTGATGAGAATGGACTATGACTTGGATGATTACGCTGAATTTTTAGAAATACATCCTTCAACAGATTCAAATTACAAAATAATAAAGAATATGTGGTTATAACACCACTATTCAACTTTTTTTAACATCTTATCCGCCAGGACGTCACCCGCTTCAAGACATAATTTGGCGTATTTTGAAGTATTTTTAGATAAGGATTCGAAATTATCGAATGCATACTGGACGTTTTTTACAACATCATCGACTGAAGATTCCACAATGGCACCCTTAAACACGCCAGCCATATTCTGGTATCTTCCCCATTTTACATGAGTCAATGCGACAATCGGGGTTTCACTGCACAGCGCTTCCTGAAGTGAAACGCCGTCATCGGTTAAGACTGCAAGGTCTGCATATTTAAACAGGTGATTTATCCAGTCAACGTATCCCGCATAGATGATGTTTCTCTTTTCGATTTCATCGAGATACTCGTCATGCAATGGAAGGCCCACCAGGACAAGGTTGAATTCATCTGTAAAATCAGCAACGTGGCAAACCCCATCAATCATTCCCTTAAAAATGGATGATCCTGAAGAAAACACGATTGTCCTTTTGTTTTCATCAAAATCAGGAAATTCCCTTAATTTGGAAAGTCCGACACCCTCATCTCCGTCACCTGCATCCTGCGGCAGAGGATAGAATGACTTATCTGTATTTTTTGGAAGTGTGTCCCATTTGAACTTATCCAAATCCGGAAGTATAAAGCATTCGTTGAATTTAGGACATACCTTGGAGTCCAGCGGTGTTGAAATCAATGAAAATGCCTTTTTTCGAGCAAGTTTGGCGCCTAAAGAACCGACAATAGCTCCTCCACCTAAAATTCCTATGACAAAATCATATTTTTCTCTTCTAATTAGGCCTCTTGCCTTGAATGTTGCGGCAATTAGCTTTAAAGCTCCTTTTGCAGCAGACAGTTTTGTGGCAGCATGGCCTCCCGCCTGAGGAATTGAAATCTTATGCCATGAATAGCCATGCTTTTTAAACAGTATTCCAGGAGCGGACTCGTCAAGTGCAATTTCACAGTCAACTCCACGTTTTTCAAATGATTTGATTAAATTTAAGGCAATGGCGGCATCTCCACCCAATCCTCTTCCGGTTACGACAAGAAGCACTTTCATGGTATTACCTGCCTAACCTTACCGGCTGAGTCTTTTTTGGAACATAACTTTTCGGATGAGCCGCATGCGGATTATACAAAAGCCTTCTAAATCCTAACTTTATCAATAGAGGATGGTCGACCATAGGCTGTTTGTCCTTTAATGTCCATTTTCTAATCATGTCGCCTAATCCACCACCGGTGAGGACATCCATAAAGTAGTCTCCAAATGTCGGGTCCAATAATCTCAAGTTCTGTCTGAAGAATACTTTCAGAGTATTTCTTCTGACAAATGCAATCAGTGAAGTGGTTGCAATGAAAAGTACAATCAAACCAATGAGGCCTCCGGCCAAATAGAATGAGACTCCCAATGCAATGCCGAATACGTGGTTTCCGACTTCTCCAAGCATGATTTTTCCTGAAAAATCAAGAGGACTGTATCCTGCACATACTACAAACAGAAGCAGTGGAGTGTAGATTGCAGGAAGCTCTGCAACTTCCGGAGAACCTATAATCAGCATGATAAGTATTGTTACAACAGACATTATCATTGTAACTATGCATGTTGATCCAGGCTGCATGTCTGAAATGTTGAGCGGCTGAACCATCAGGGCAATCAGAATTGAAGAAACTCCCAATCCTTCAATGAAACCGGCAATCATGACCAGTATTATTCCAATGCCTCTTGACAGCTGGCCCCATTCGATTCCAAATGGAGATTTTTTTCTTCCCATTACGTCGTCGATGATTGCGCATATACCAATGATTAGAATAAGGCTATTGTATCCCGGCAGGAAATACAGTGACAGAATAATGAATGGAATTACTCCAATACCCCTTGGGATTCCACCACGAACATTGGGAAACAGATTTCCCAAATAGCCTCTTTTACCCAGAAACCTGAATATAATGCTTAAAGCATAGGTTCCTATTGCGGATAAAACAAAAACAAAAATCAATGCTATAATTATCGATGCATACATAAAAATCACTGGTTTTAAAAATTCAAATTACTACATATAAATATGATATTTAATGTTATATAAAATTTAAGAAATGTTATATCTTAAAATCGCAGCCATTCCTCCGAGGCTTTCAAGCTGTTTTCCACCTTCATGTTCGCTGCTTATTACCATTACGGTTCCTTTCATGTTTTCAACCATATCCATCAAATCTCCCATGTTTTCGCTGGCCACCTTGGTGTCTAAAATCAGAAGTTCATCCACGGCACCCAGATTGATTGCGTTTTTGACTTCCCTTAAGCCGTAAGCGATTTTGGATGAGTTTTTACCAATTTGCTCGAGCAATCTGTTGACCGCCCCCATTTCAATAGCTACCCTATTCTCGGCGGTCAGTTTCTCGACTGTTCCTTTTTTGAGAACTTCAGCAATTCCGACACGGCCTCCGGAACCTGTCGGCTCTATGATGGATATTTTCGCCAAATCCTTATGCTTTTCCTTTAGATAATCATGGAAATCATTTTTTACAAAGCCCGGACCTGCAATGACAATATTCTGTATCGAATCGAACTTGACGATTGACTCAACTACCTTTTCATAAAACTTGACTATGTTTTTCTGGCGGTTCTTGTCGACTATCCTTTTTCCTGAGACGCTGCCCTTGATTGGGCCGTAGTATTCTATTCCGAACTGTCTCATAAGCCCAAGGGTTGCGGTATCGTCTTCAAGAACAACGATTATTGCGGCCAATTTTTTGGAAGCGTCAATTGCCTGGTTGAGCCTTTTGATAGCCCATTTCGGCCATCTTTCCTTTATGATTGTCAGAGGAGTGTTGAGTTTGACTTCAAGGGTGTGGTGTGATCCAAGAGGAATCAAATCTTCAGGCCCTCTTGTGATGACTCCGGTCAGTCTCAACTTGCCGGTAAATAAATGAAAAGTGATGTTTTCAATGTCCAACCCCAAGTAAAATGTTTTTTTAACTCCCCTGTCGCTTCTAAGCTTATCGCCGGTGTTGTCCTGTATACGGCGGGTGGTTTTGGAAGAGGCATTGTCTCCAACTTCAACTATATGGGAGAGATGCCACAAATCGTCCAGGGTTTCGGGAACCACTTCAATTATTCCCTCTTTAGTATCTTGTTTTATAATCTTCATAGTTTCATCAATAATTTTTCTAGTTAATAATTTATATACTTACTAATTTAAAATAATTAATGATTAAAATGAATGTTGGAATTATTGGAGGTAGTGACGGTTTGGGCAAAACCCTCATCTACTATTTTAGAGACGAATTTGATGTATACATAACCGGAAGAGACCATAAGAAAGGCAGGGCAGTTGCCGAAGAGATGAACGTGAATTATATCGAATCCAATGCGGGCCTTGCAAACATAAGCGACATGCTGGTCATTTCCGTGCCGATACAGCATACCTGCGACGTCATCCGTGAAGTCGCCCCGTTCATGAAGGAAGGCTCAGTCATGGTTGATGTTACATCAGTCAAGGAAGGCCCTTCCAAAACTATGGCAGAGGTCCTGCCGGATTCAATCGAATACATTCCGACACACCCGATTTTCGGTCCGAGAACCACACGCCTTGACAATCAGGTCATTGTACTGACTCCCGATGCGAAAGGCAAATGGTACAGCAAGGTTTATGAGTACCTCAAAGGCAAGAACATGAGGATAATCGAAACCACTGCCGAAAAGCATGATTTCATGATGAGCATCGTGCAGGTTCTAACCCATTTCTCATTCATTTCCACCGCTTCGGCTATTGAAAAGCTTAAGGTGGACATCTCAGAAACCGAAGATTATGAAAGTCCGATTTACAATCTGATGATAGATATGATTGCCCGTATCGTTTCACAGAATCCTTATCTTACATACAACATTCAATCCATGAACACCAACGGACCTAAAGTGCGAAATACCTTTGCGGAAGCGGTAATCGAGCTTAGGGACGCCATCAACAATAAGGACGATGAGAAGTTCATGGACATTGCAATCAATGCGACAAAGCATATGGGAGACATTACAAACGCTTTGGGTAGAAGTGACAAGGCAATAGGTTCCCTGAATTATGAATACGGCATACTTTTTAAATCCATAGGAAAAGAGGTTGGCCTCAAACACATTTACTCAGGAAAAATCCACACAGGAATTCTTGAAAGCGTGGACGGAAAGAGTGCAGTGTTGAAAAAAGGCAGCAAAACCGAGAAACTGCGTATAGCAAACATCAGGATATTGCTCGACGATGAGCTCTACCAGTGGAAAATAGAAAATGAGGACAAAAAGACAGAATCCATAAGCTGCATATTTTCCAAAAACGTACATGTTGAAACCATACAAAAAACCGTGATGAACCTCGGCAACATTATCGATGTCAAATTGATTGACGCCTACAACGGCCCTCAGATTGATGAGGATTCAATAAGCCTGACCTTTGAGGTTACCGCTCTTTCAAAAGCAGACATTGAAAATGTGAAAAATCTCTTTACAGGCTTTGGCGGAATAATAAGGTAATTTGTTTTATAATATGCGAACAAATATTAAACTGTCTAAAAGTAACTAAATCTTCAATTAAGTTATAAAAACTTAATTGCTTCTATTTTTTATAACATCAAATTGATTTCACAATTTTAAAAATATACTGAGTTTATTTGTGAAAATTTCAAAAATAACGCCATAAAAACTGTTTTTAAAAAATCATCAAAACCGAAACCTTTATATAGTAAAACATACACAGATATGTTTGTCAATAAAGTTACAAAAAGTAACAAAAAGATTTGACACATTACAATTACATACATTACAGCCATAAAAGGAGATGATAGAAATGGCAGAAAATGAAATCACACTAAAAGTTGCAGAAGCAATTTCCCAAAAGGATGTCGGTCAAGGGGTTGCAAGACTTGATCCAAACGTCATGGACGATTTAGATATCAAAGAAAGAGATCTAATCGAAATCGTTGGAGAAAGAAGAACTGCAGCAATCGCTCTTCCTTCCCAAACCGATATCGGACTTGGAGTAATAAGAATCGATGGGCTAGTTCGTAAAAATTCAGGAGCAACCATCGGAGGAGAAGTAACAGTCAAAAAAACCAAAGCGACCGAAGCAAAAAAGGTTGTTCTGGCTCCTATTGAAAATAACATCCGTGTACAGGGAGATGTGCGCGGTTTATTTGCCGGAAAGGTAATGGTTCAAGGTGACATTATCGGATCACAAATCAGAGCACCAAGGCCAAGCATGAACAGAGGATTCAACAGCCTCTTTGATGAACTGATGGACTTTACACCGGCAATGAAAGAAATCAAATTTGCAGTAGTGTCCACAAACCCGAAAGACATCGTCATCGTAGGGCCTAATACAGAAGTCCAGCTTCACGAAAGCCCTGTTGACGTAAGCAAAATCGAAGGTGTCGGAAACCTTGTGGACGTAAGCTATGAAGACATCGGCGGACTTAAAGAAGAGGTTAAAAAAGTAAGGGAAATGATTGAAATCCCACTTAAAAGACCTGAACTCTTTGAAAAATTAGGAATCGCACCTCCAAAAGGAGTACTGATGCATGGTCCACCAGGTACCGGTAAAACATTGCTTGCAAAAGCGGTGGCAAGCGAAAGTGACGCTCACTTCATCGCAATAAACGGACCTGAAATCATGAGCAAATACGTAGGCGGATCTGAAGAAAACCTGAGGGAATACTTTGAGGAAGCTGAAGAAAACTCACCTTCAATCATATTTATAGATGAACTGGATGCAATCGCACCAAAAAGAGAGGAAACCAACGGAGAAGTTGAAAGAAGAACCGTTGCTCAACTTTTAACTTTAATGGATGGTCTCAAATCCCGTGGCCAGGTGGTTGTCATCGGTGCAACAAACAGACCTGATTCCCTTGATCCGGCTTTAAGAAGGCCTGGAAGATTTGACAGGGAAATCGAAATCGGAGTGCCTGACACCGAAGAGAGAAAAGAAGTGCTTGAAATCCACACAAGAAACATGCCTCTTGCAGAGGATGTTGACCTTGAAAAAATAGCCAGCACAACCCACGGTTTTGTTGGAGCAGACCTCGAATCATTATGTAAAGAAGCGGCAATGAGAGTAGTCAGAAGAATATTGCCTGAAATCCAAAACGATGAGGAAATCCCAAAAGAAGTTATGGAAAAAATCGTGGTAAACGGCGACGACTTCAAAAATGCCCAAAAGGAAATCCAGCCTTCCGCACTCAGAGAAGTACTGGTTCAAATCCCAGACATCAAATGGGACGATATCGGAGGTCTTGAAGATGTTAAACAGGAGCTTAAAGAAGCAGTTGAATGGCCTTTAAAACATCCTGACACATTCCAACGCCTTGGAATAAGACCACCAAAAGGAACCCTGCTTTACGGAATTCCTGGAACCGGAAAAACCCTGCTTGCAAAAGCTGTGGCAAGCGAAAGTGAAGCAAACTTCATCTCTGTAAAAGGTCCGGAACTTCTGTCCAAATGGGTTGGAGAATCTGAAAAAGGCGTCAGAGAAGTGTTCAGAAAAGCCAAACAGGCAGCGCCGACCGTGATCTTTTTCGATGAAATCGATGCAATAGCCAGCGCACGCAGCGGAAATGACACTGACAGCGGTGTTACAAAAAGAGTTGTAAACCAATTATTAACCGAAATGGACGGTTTGGAAGAACTTGAAGACGTTGCAATCATAGCTGCAACCAACAGACCGGACATTTTAGATGCAGGCTTGATGAGACCTGGAAGATTTGACAGACACATACAGGTCAAAGAACCGGACGAAGAAGCAAGACTTGCCATCTTTGAAGTACATACCAAAAACATGCCTCTATCAAAAGACGTGGATCTTAAAAAACTTGCCAAACAGACTGACGGATATGTCGGAGCAGACATAGAATCAGTTTGCCGTGAAGCAGCAATGCTCACACTAAGAGACAACCTCGAAGCTAATGAAATCCCAAACAAAAACTTCAAAGAAGCAATCGAGAAAGTGAAGCCTGGAAACAGCACACCGGATGAACAGTTAGTTCAATACATGTAAGGAAGAAACCCCCGAATTTCTTCCTTTCCTCCTATTTTCATTTTAAAGAATTTAACCATATTAATGTGGGGAGAACCGACACTCCCCACCCTCCAAAATATAAATACTATTTTTGACAATATTTCAATCATGAGCGAACATATTATTGAAGCATTGGGATTGAGCCGAATTACCGTTAAAGACGGCAAAGTCGTTAGCGTCAGCGAACCTGAAGTCGAATACTGTCCTCTGTTTGACCACCATCGAGGAATCAAAAAGCTCACCAAAGAGGTTATTGAAAAAAACATACAATTCAGAATCGATGATTTTGGAATGTGCACTCCAAACAGACAATTGAGAATGAAAGACTTCCTAAACTTTGGAATATCAGAAATAATGTGCACACTGCTTGATGAGGAAGTCATTGACTGCGTCGTGATGGTTCTTGAAGGCTGTGGAACACTGATTGTAAATGAACCCGAACTGGTTCAGGGAATTGGAGGACGGGTTTCAGGCCTTGTAAAAACAAGCCCCATACCAGAATTGATTGAAAAAATCGGTAAAGAAAATATAGTTGATCCTGAAACTGCCACCATAAACCAGATTGAGGGAATCAAATTGGCAATTTCAAAAGGATTTAAAAATATTGCTGTTACAGTTGCCCTTGCAAGCGATGCTGAAGAAATTAAAAAACTGAAACAGGAAAATCCAGACGTCAACATTTACGTTTTCGTTGTCCACACATCCAAAAGAACCCCTGAAGAGGCAAGAGCCCTATTTGACATATGTGACGTTGCAACAGCATGCGCCTCAAAAAATATACGTGAAATCGGCGAGGCGGAAAGCATTAAAATCGTTGGCCAATCAATACCTATTTATGCAAGAACCGAAGACGGAAAAAGGTTTTTGGAAATGCGTTTGGAAAAAATCGGCGGAGAAAAACCTAAAAAGGACAACCCTGATTTGCCTTACCCATTAATTTGAAAATTGCTTTGAGTCTGTAAAATTGCTTTAGGTCTTGAAAATTGATGTAAGTTCGTTAATTTTAATTTAGAGAATATAGATTAGTTTATATACTTGTTAGTCCAATAGTATTAGTGTGGCAGACAAAATACAATTTTTCCAAATTGTAAAAAAAGGTGAAAACAATGATATCCAGTGACTGTAACGGCACACTTATGTTTCCATCTGAAAGCGAAACCATTAAAAACGACGCATTTCTAACTAAACTTGAAAAAAAAGTCGTCTCATTAAGTGAGAAATATGGCCTAGGCGAAGTACTGTTCATGGAAAGAAATCCTAGAAACATCAATTCTTCAGATACATTCATCATTAGAGTACCTGAAGACTGGTCAAGTGAAATGATATTTGATGTATGGGAACCAATTGCTTTTGAAGTGCATGACTTCGCTAGAAAAGAAGGAATAAAAAATCTAGCCGAAATATGTCATGTTTCTGTTTCAAATAGATACTGAGGTAATCAACATGGCCCATGCATTCGTACCTCAACATCTACTTGATCTCGCAGAATACTTAAAAAAATGCGAAATTTCAGATGAAAACTACGATTTGCAATGCATACATAGAACAATAATTAACAGAGCATATCTTTCTACATATCTACATACAGAAGAATGGATAATAAACAATGGCAAGTTTAATAATATTCGAGAGTATTCTGAAAAACCTATCGGATACCATAAGGCAATTTGCATAGCATTGGCCCTTTTAAACAAGCAACAACTAAGTGAAATCTACGAAGATTTCATCAAATTAAGATCTGATGCAGATTACAATATTGTAAGAATCATCAACTCAGAAGATGCTCAAAAAGCTTTGGATTTGGCTTACAAAATTCAAAATGCATTGCAGTAAAAAACTATTTTTTTTAAAATCTCCAATCAAACAAAAAGCAATATTGATATTAGATAGAAACTATATTATCTCCTTGGCAAAATTCTATCCTCAGGCAATTTCCCATAATTGTGATAAGGCTGAGCCTTATATGTTATGAACGGGAACCTGAGTCCGCTGACACCGTATTTCGGATTATAGCCAAAAATACAAATGTACTCTTTCAAGTCGTCACGCTCCCTTTTCATTGCCAATGTCAAATCATACAATGCTTTTGTATCATCAATTGCCCTGTGAAAATTAACTGTTTTTAGATTATAATGCTTTACACCATCAATCAGCTTGTGAGGATATTCCTTTCTGTCCTTTAAAACTGTCAATGTATCCAGCCACTCAACATTTTCCACGATTTCATGAGCCTCGTCGGGAAAGTGCCTGCTCAGGAGATTGAAAACGAATGACAAATCGAATTGGGTGTTGTGGGCCACCATCAGCGTGCCTGGAGTGAGCCTTTCTTTTATGTGATAGGCTACGGTTTCCTCATCCAAACCCTCATTTTTCAACATGTCATTTGTAATGCCAGTAATTTCAGTGATTCTAGGCGGAATGGCTCCTATGTTTACGAATTCATCATAATCCTCTACAATTTTGCCATCCTCAACTATCAACATTGCAAGCTCGATGATTTTGCAGTCACGGCAATCAAGCCCGCTTGTTTCGGTATCAAAAAATATAACTCTAATATTAAAATCCTCCCACTGATTAATATTATGTATTCACTATATTAAAAAAGTAATTCTATATACTTGAAAGGACAATATTATTAATGATTAGTCAACTCGAGGGATAACATTGACTCAGAAAAGTGAAGCTCAAAAGGGCAACATCACTCCGGAAATGGAATATGTTGCAGAATATGAAAATATTGATGTAAATAAACTAGCTAGATTGATTGATAAAGGATTAGTTGTAATTCCTAAAAACATTAACGGCCACTCAAAACCGTGCGGTATCGGTGAAGGCCTTAAAACAAAAATAAATGCCAATATAGGTTCATCATCAAAAATCGATGATATCGAGCTTGAAATAAACAAGGCAAAATTGGCCCAGGAATACGGCGCCGACGCATTGATGGATCTCTCAACAGGTTCTGATTTGAAGAATTTCAGAGAAAAGATCATGGACGCTGTCGACATTTGTATCGGAACCGTTCCTATTTATGAGGCAGGAGTCGTAACTCTTGGAAAAAACAGGGAAATCATCGACATGGACCCTGACGATATATTCAAGGCAATTGAAAACCAGGCCAAAGAGGGAGTGGACTTCATGACGCTCCACTGCGGAATTACAAAGGACCTTGTTGAAAAACTGAAAAACCAGAACAGGATGATGGGAATAGTAAGCCGTGGAGGAACATTCATGGCATCATGGATTAACCACAATGGCCAGGAAAACCCATTGTATGAAAATTACGATTATCTTTTAGAGCTATCTTATGAATACGACATTACGCTATCCCTAGGTGACGGCCTCAGACCGGGCTGTCTTGCAGATGCAAGCGATATCCCTCAAATTCAAGAGCTTGTAAATCTCGGAGGACTTGTCAAAAGAGCACAGGACGCAAACGTTCAGGTGATGGTTGAAGGTCCGGGACACATGCCATTAAATCAAATAAAGGCAAACATGGAAATCCAGAAAACAATATGTCACGGCGCTCCATTTTATGTATTGGGACCGCTCGTAACAGACATTGCCCCTGGATATGACCACATCACAGGAGCCATCGGAGGAGCGATAGCTGCAACTGCCGGAGCAAATTTCCTGTGTTACGTAACCCCTGCAGAGCACCTGTCACTTCCAAGCCTTGAAGACGTAAAAGAAGGAGTTATAGCATCAAAGATTGCGGCCGAAGCGGCAGATGTTGCAAAGGGACTTGACTCAGCATGGGACCGTGAAAGGGCAATGGCCAAAGCAAGAAGGGAATTCGACTGGGAAGCCCAGTTCAATTTAGCATTAGATAAATCCAAGCCTAGAAAATACCGTGACAAATGCGAACTTGACGATAACGAGATGTGTGCAATGTGCGGAGAATACTGTGCCGTGAAAATTGCCAAAGGTGATTTCTAATGAAATATCAGGAACTTGTGGATGTCTATTCAGCGCTTGAGGCAACAACAAAAAGGCTTGAAAAGACAGAAATAATCTCAGAATTTCTAAAAAAACTGGATTCAGACACCATAGAAAAAGTGGGACTATTGATTTTAGGAGTCGTATTTCCGGCATGGAGTTCAGAGGAAATTGGAATCGGAGGAAAACTGGTTGAAAGGGCAGTGGCTGAAGCCGTCGGAACAACACAGGCCGCCGTTGAGGATGCGGTTCGTGACGAAGGAGACATCGGCCTTGCATGCATCAAGCTGTATGCCAAAAAATCCCAGATGACATTTTTCTCACAACCCCTTACAATCGATTTCGTATTCAACAGCCTTCGCAAACTGTCCCAAATTTCAGGGTCAAGATCAACCAACCGCAAAATTGCCATCATATTGGAATTGTTATCCCAGGCCAGCGCAACAGAAGCCAAATATCTGACAAGAACAATTACAGAAGAGCTTAGAATCGGTGTTGGAGACGGAGTGGTAAGAGACGCAATAGCCCAGGCCTTTGACATCGACAAAAAGATTGTTGAAAGGGCACAGATGCTTACAAATGACTTTTCCGTTGTTGCAAGAACCGCAAAAGAGGAGGGTGCTGAAGGCCTTGAAAAACTTAACCTGACACCCGGAACACCTGTAAAGCCTATGCTTGCACAGCTTGCACCGCCTTTGGATGAAATCATACCTGAAATGGGCTGTGCGATTTGTGAGACCAAATACGACGGAATCAGATTGCAGGTTCACAGAAACGGCGATGAAATCAAGATATTTACACGCAGACTTGAAAACATCACCCCCGCACTTCCTGAAATCGTCGAGCTTTTTGACGAAAACCTGCCCCATGAGGACTACATCGTGGAAGGTGAAGTGATAGCTACAAGAAACGGCAAGCCTCTGCCTTTCCAGAACATCCTGCACAGAGTAAGGCGAAAACACAATGTGGAAGAGGCAATGGAGAATGTTCCATTGAAATTATTCCTGTTTGACGTATTGTACTACAAGGTTCCGATGATTGACGAGCCTCTCAAAAAAAGGCGTGAAATCCTTGAAGAGATTGTGGACACATCAGTTGATGAGATGAACCTGAGTACAATGAAAGTGGGAACCCCCGAAAACATTGCAGAACTTCAGGAGCTCTTTGAAACCTCCATTGACGGAGGCCATGAAGGAATCATGATTAAGGACTGCAAGGAACCCTACATTCCAGGACTTAGAGGCAAAAAGATGCTCAAATACAAGGCAGAGCCTGAAACCCTGGATATGGTAATCGTTGGAGGAACATACGGAATCGGAAAAAGAGGAGATTTCGTCGGATCATACCTGGTGGCACTTAGAGATGAAAACGACGACTTTAAAACCGTCGCATATGCAGCAACAGGTCTTGACGATGCCACTTTGGAATATCTCACCGGCAAAATGAAGGAGCTTGAAATATCAACAAAAGGCCGTGAAATCAAGGTGGAACCTAAAATAGTTCTCGAAATTGCATTTTCAGAAATCGTCGAATCTCCGGAATATGAAACAGGATACTCATTAAGGTTCCCTGTCGTCAAAAATATAAGAAAGGATAAAAGCCCGATGGATGCGGATACCGTTGAAAGACTTATATCCATGTACAATACCGGAAACTAGTTGTCGGGAAGCGCCTTAACGGCCCCGATAACATATCTTGTTAAAGGATAGACTATCATTTCATATATTGTCTTAAACAGTGCCTGTGCCACAATCATTAAAATGAGTGCTTCAAAGGGCATTGTTCCTAAAAATGCGATGAAAATGAAAATTATTGCATCAAGACCTTCACCGAACAGTGTTGAAACGATGCATCTTAAAAACAGCTTGTCATCATCCCATTTTTTCATTACAACCATCATTTTGGCATTGACAAGAGAGCCCACCAGATAAGCAACGAAACTTGCAACCAGCAATCTGAAAGTAGATCCCAAAACCACACCAAAAGCATCTGAATTTTCAAAAAACACCGGTGCCGGAAGCATGATTGTTATGTTATAGCATATTACGGCAACAAGATTCATTAAAAATCCCAACAAGATTACCTTTCTTGCCTTTTCATAGCCGTACACTTCAGCGAGAACATCATTTACTATGTAGATTATCGGAAATATGATGACTCCGCAGGGAAGGGTGAATGAGAAAAAGTCGAATGTCTTACCTGCGATGATATTTGATACAATCAGTGAGGCGGTAAAAATGCCGGTAAGCATTGCATAAAGTTCAGTTTTTGTAAGATTTTCAAACATACTAATACTATATTTACACTCCTAATTAAATTTTACAAGTTGAAATCCTATCGACTATTTTTAACATGACTGACAATGAAAAGATATGGAAATTACAGACGACAAATTACTGAGAATAGCTTTGATTACCTCACTTATTGGAATAATCGGCCTGATTATATTTACGCCAACGATTGAAGTTAAAAAAGTGAAAATAGAAGACATAAATCGAGGGATGATTGATGAGGAGGTGTGTATTGACTGCGTGATTACAGACATTGCATCATCAGCCTCCAAAAGCAGCTATTTTCTAACTATAAACGACGGGACGGGCCAGATGTCTCTGGTAATCTTTGAAAGGCAGGCGGCAGAAATTCAATCGAATAGCTTTGACATTGAAGACTTTAAAAATAAGAAGGTTGAAGTTACAGGCAAAATCACCGAATACAATTCCGAACTGGAGGTGATTTTATCAAGTGGAGATGGCCTAAAAATAACCGGTTAACAAATATCTTTTTATTTATCAAAAGACAAAAATCATTATATTAAAATGTATAGGAAACAATAACATGTCTGATAAAAAAAGATTATTTGGAACTTTTGGAGTTAGAAGAACCGCAAATGACGTTTTGACTCCTGAGTTTGCATCAAGACTGGCAGCCTGCTACGGTACACAGATTAAGGGAACCGTAGCTGTTGGAGGAGACCCAAGAACATCCACACCAATGCTAAAAGAAGCAGTCAAAGCTGGACTTTTATCAAGCGGATGTGACGTGGTGGATTTAGGAATTTTACCTACACCCGGTGTTCAATATGCAGTTCGCAAATACTATGACGGCGGAGTAATGATTACCGCTTCACACAACCCTCCGAAATATAACGGACTTAAGTTTTTAGATGAATTCGGTATCGGAATACCTGATGAAATGGATTTGGCCATTGAAAAACTGTACTTCGATGAGGAACCGGACAGAGTTCCTTTCCATGAAATCGGCCAGATTTATCACAATGACAAAATCATAGAGGAATATGTTGACGAAGCAGTCTCAAAAGTGGACGTGGAGGCAATTCGCGATGCTAAACTTAAGGTGGTAGTGGATTGCGGATCCGGAGCCGGATGCTACACCGCACCATACCTTATAAGAAAGCTCGGCTGTGAAGTGACAACCCTCAACGCTCAGCCGGACGGATTTTTCCCAGGCCGTGACCCTGAACCTATTGAAGAAAACCTGCAGGAACTAATCAGCGTTGTAAAGGAATTGGGCGCAGACATCGGTCTTGCACACGACGGTGACGCTGACAGAACCATATGCATTGACGAGAAGGGAAATTTTGTTCTGGGAGATAAGACATTCACCCTTGTCGAAAAGCAGATGCTTAAGGAAAACGATGGAGGAATCATCGTAACTACCGTTGCAACTTCCCAGGCAATTTATGACGTTGCAGAAGAATACAACGGTGAAGTAATAGCTACTGCAGTTGGAGATTTGCTTGTTGCACGCAAACTCAAGGATGAAGACGGACTATTCGGAGGAGAGGAAAACGGAGGACTTATCTTTCCGGACTTTGTTTACGGAAGAGATGCTGTTATGACCGTTGCCAAAATCCTCGAAATCGTTGCAAAAGAGAAAAAGCCTTTATCCGAACTTGTGGCGGAACTTCCTGTATATTATGCCAAAAAGATGAAAATCGAATGTCCTGACGATGAAAAGGAATTTGTAATGTCAAGCATTGCAGATGAAATCAAAAGCACTACAGATTTCAAACTGGACTTAACAGACGGTGTTAAAATCCTAAAAGATGATGGCTGGGTAATCATCAGACCATCAGGAACTGAACCAATATTCAGATGCTTTGCGGAGTCCGACTCACAGAAGAAAGCTGATGAAATGACAGATTGGGGAATCAGTCTAATCAAAAAATACAAAAAATAATCAACACGAAAACCATCACCGATTTTGTTTTAATTATATTGAATACAAATATAATTAAAACTAACCTTACCTTAAAAACTACTTGAAATTTTATAGCTATTTTTAAAATAATCT
Source organism: Methanobrevibacter sp. (assembly GCF_017406825.1). GTDB lineage: Archaea > Methanobacteriota > Methanobacteria > Methanobacteriales > Methanobacteriaceae > Methanocatella. The sequence continues at coordinate 615 of NZ_JAFQXT010000054.1, read as the reverse complement.
ATGATGATTAGAAAATAAACAAAATAAAATAATGCCATCTACATTAAAAAATGCAAATGTCTAAAAGTTTTCCAAACATTCTTCTTTCAAGAAAAATGCATCCTCATTATCAGGGTTTCGAAGCAATACCTTGTTGAAACTATCAACAGCTTCTTCAAACTTACCCAATTCCATTAAAACAACACCCTTGTTAAGTAAAAAGTCAATATTGTATTTTTCTAAAGATATTGCTTTGTTAAAGCATTCCAATGCCTCATCAAATTTACCCAAATCAATGTAAGCATTTCCCATCCTGTTGATGGCACTTGCATCCATTTCGGAATCATCCAGACATACTTCAACGGCCTTGTCAAATGATTTGATGGCTTCTTCAAGCTGGCCCATGTCAGTCAGCAGATTGCCCCTTGCATTCCAGACTTCAGGGTTTTCCCCGTCAATGACAATGAGCTTATCATAAACCCTTAATGCAGCGTCATATCTTCCAAGCATCTCTAAAATAAATCCTCTCCAATATAAAACTATAGGACTGCTTGGACGATAATTATAGGCAATTGTACTTGCCTTGTATGCCTCTTCGATTCTGCCAGCATTAAGAAGGGCAATAGCCTTGTTGTT
>NZ_JAFQXT010000053.1 GCF_017406825.1 Methanobrevibacter sp. | reverse complement strand
TATTATTTTTATTTTTTTTTTAGTTTTTGGAGTAGCTCATTGTTGACAAATTTGTGAAAAATCAGAAGATAAAAACATATTATGTGGCTTGTTGGTGATAGGATGAGTTTAATTTATGAATACGGGGAAAGAAAAGAAGCTAAAGGTAAGCTAGAGGGTTTTCGTGAAGGTTTTCGTGAGATTCTGTTGTGTCTTGTTAATTCGGGTGATTCTCTTAGTGAAATTTCACAAAAAACAGGAAAATCAATTGAGGAATTAGAAGATATTCTAGTTGATTAATTGATATTTTCACGTATATTATCTATGAAGCTTCTCTCTTCTAGTTTGATTATTTTTGTAATTTTGTATGATTTTTTAATTCTTATTACATCACCGCTGAATACTTCCATGGATATTCCATCATACACCACATATGAAGAGGTATTTTCTCTAAGCTCTGTTATTTTAATTTCAACTGTGGAATCTTTTGAAAGTATGACGCTACGGTTTAAAACTGTGTGTGGCGCAATCGGTGTTAATGTAAGTATGTTTGCCGTTGGATCAACTATTGGTCCTCCGCAGGAGAGATTATATGCAGTTGAGCCTGTGGGAGTGCATACCAATATACCGTCTGCTGTATATGAATTGATTAATTTTCCATTAATTATTGCATCAAATCTAACGACACCAAATGCATTTTTTGAAATTGCTATTTCATTGAGGCTTTCCGGTATTTTAATTACATCTCCATTTTTTTTAATGACTTCACCTTCAAGCATAATTCTATCTTCAATGTGATATTTTCCATCTAAAATATTGGTGAATGCCTTTTTAATATTTATGGGAGATATTTCGGTTAGATATCCCAGTGTTCCAGTGTTGATGCCTACAATTGGCTTTCCGGTTGATAGTCTTGCGGATTTAAGGAAAGTTCCATCTCCTCCGATTGAGATTATCATATCTGCATCGTTAATGTCATTGGTAATTTCAATTTTTAGTTCTTTAAATATTTCTATTACTTTTTGTTTGGTGTCCAAAGCAATTTGTCTTGTGTCATCAGCATTAATGTAGGCTTTCATGATTTTAGATATGTCGAATATTCATTAAAAAATTTACTATCGAAATGCTTTAAGGAACAATCGATAATTCAAATGGTTGATATTAAAAACTATTTTTAAAATTGGCGTGTTATTAAAATTATAAAAGAAAAAGCATAAAATAAGTAGTTATTACTGTTAAATCTACATCACAAAATAAAAAAATAGGATTATAGGTTGAGTTCGTCAGCACCTATAACTTGAATTGTCATATTTTTAACAAATTCCTCTGTATCTTCAGAGAAGTTTAAAAAATGTGGTGAAGCCATGTGTCTTTTTAAAGCATCTAAAGATTCCCATTTTTCAACAAAAGTTAATGTATCTTTGTCAATAGGTTTTAACAATTGATAATCAATATTACCTTCTTCAAGTAAAGATTCATCTATCAATTCTTTTGAAACTTCAATAATGCTATCTTGGCAACCATTTTTAGGTTCAATATTTGCTAAAACAAGTATGAAATCCATAACTACTCACCTAGTATTTGTTATGAATAATTATATTTTCATATTATTAAAGCTATTCTATTTTATTTTTCAAAAAATACATTAATTAAAAAACAAATATATTATATCATATTAAAATTTGGAGAAAAACGATGATATATTCAACAGAAATTGAAAACATGTGTCTTGTTCGCAAAGGTGCAAATCATGACCCTGCTCCAATTCCTGAAGAGGGAAAATGGGTAAAAGCAAAACAAATTGGAGATATTTCCGGTTTTACCCATGGTATAGGCTGGTGCGCCCCGCAACAAGGATGCTGTAAATTAACATTAAACGTTAAGGAAGGTATTATTGAAGAGGCATTGGTTGAAACTTTGGGATGTTCAGGCATGACCCATTCAGCTGCAATGGCTGGAGAGATACTTGTCGGCAAAACAATTCTTGAAGCTTTAAACACAGACCTTGTTTGTGATGCAATCAATACTGCAATGCGTGAATTATTCTTACAGATTGTTTATGGAAGAACCCAATCCGCATTTTCAGAAGGTGGTCTTCAGATTGGTGCCGGACTTGAGGATTTGGGAAAAGGTCACAGAAGCCAAATAGGAACAATCTATTCAACAAAAGAGAAAGGTCCAAGATATCTGGAACTCACAGAAGGATACATTACAGAAATTGGACTTGATGAGGATGATGAAATCATCGGATACAAATACATCAACCTGGGAGTAATGCTTGACTTTATCAAGGATGGCGTTGACCCATTGGAAGCAATAGAAAAGGCAACCGGCCAATATGGAAGATTCGATGATGCTGTTAAAAAAATAGACCCTAGAAAGGAGTGATATTATGAGTTTATTTGAAAGTTATGAAAGAAGAATCGATCAAATCATTCCTGTTTTAGAAAAATATGATATTAAAGACCTTGAGGAAGCTAAGCAAATTTGTTTGGATAAAGGTTTTGACCCATATGACATCGTAAAAGGCGTTCAGCCAATCTGTTTTGAAAATGCATGCTGGGCATATACTTTAGGAGCGGCAATAGCTATTAAAACAGATTGCAAGAAAGCATCTGATGCTGCAAAGGCAATCGGTGAAGGACTTCAGGCATTCTGCATTCCTGGAAGTGTAGCGGATGACAGAAAAGTAGGTCTTGGACATGGAAACCTCGCTTCAATGCTTTTAAGTGATGAAAGTGAATGTTTTGCATTTCTTGCAGGTCATGAAAGTTTTGCAGCAGCTGAAGGAGCAATAGGTATTGCAAATTCCGCAAATGAAGTAAGAGAAAAGCCGTTAAGGGTTATTTTAAACGGTCTTGGAAAAGATGCTGCATTAATCATTTCAAGAATAAACGGATTCACTCATGTTGAAACTGAATTTGATTACTTTACAGGAGAAGTAAAAGTCGTCAAAGAAAAGGCATATTCTGATGGTGAAAGAGCAAAAGTCAGATGCTACGGTGCTGATGATGTGCGTGAAGGTGTTGCAATCATGCATTTGGAAGGTGTTGATGTATCTATCACTGGTAATTCAACCAATCCGACACGTTTCCAACACCCAGTAGCCGGAACATACAAAAAGGAATGTATCCTGCAAGGTAAAAAATACTTCTCAGTTGCATCTGGCGGTGGAACAGGAAGAACCCTACACCCAGACAACATGGCGGCAGGGCCTGCATCCTATGGTATGACAGATACTTTAGGAAGAATGCACTCCGATGCACAGTTTGCCGGTTCATCTTCAGTTCCTGCTCACGTTGAAATGATGGGACTGATTGGTATGGGAAACAACCCAATGGTCGGTGCATCCGTAGCGGTTGCAGTGGCCGTTGAAAAGGCAATGAAAAAATAGGGGATTTTATCCCTTTTAATTATTTTTTTTTGGAAGTTATTATCATGGCTACTATGTGGGGTTTGGCAGTTCGTGGAATCTGTGAATTCAATGGAAAGTATTTGCTTTTAAAAATAAGATCAAAGTCTGCTCATGATGCCGGAAGATGGGAAATTCCTGGAGGTAAAGTCAAAAAATGTGAATATTTTGACAATGCCCTTAAAAGGGAATACCTTGAAGAAACAGGTCTTGAAGTTGATGTAGATTCACTTATGAATGTAGTTAGAAAGGATTATACTGCCTGCAAAACCAATGAGGAAGTAAAATCAATCCAGCTGATTATGAAAGTAACCTGCCAGAGTGATGAAGTTACTATTAGTGAAGAACATGATGATTATGGATGGTTCAGCTGGGATGAAGTTGAGGATATGATTTCTAAAGGAATGTTAACTCCACCTGCAGTTGAAGCATTCTCTAAAAAATAAGAATTTTTAAACCGTGACAATTTGTCACAATTTAATCTATTTTTAATAATTTAGCAGCATTTTCATAAAAAATTTGTGAACGCTCTTTTTTGGTTAAGTCAATTTTATTGAAGTATGCCATTTCGCTATCAGATTCCCACATGGGATAATCTGTGCCCCATAATACCTTATCAGTACCGTATGCATGAATCAGTTCCAGTGCAGTTTCGGGTGTTAGGGCATAAAGGCTTGAACTTAAATCAACATATAAATTTGGTGTGCCTGCAAGTTGGCTGGTTGCATCTTCCCACATGCTCCATCCAGCAAAGTGGGCTCCAATGAATGGAATTTCTGGAAATTGGTCTAAAAATGGTTTAATCTGTTCGGGATTTGAATAATTGTATCTGAAGTCTCCGCAGTGAACCTGCATTGGAACTTTGGCTTCGCTTATGACTTCACCAATTTTAAATGCACGATCTTCATTCATTGCAAACTGCTGAAAATCAGGATGCAGTTTTACTCCCTTAAGGCCAAGTTCAATTAGGTGGTCAAAATCGCCCTGTATGTCTTCACTATCCGGATGAAGGGTTCCAAAACCACTGAATAGGTCAGGATGTGTGTTAACAGCTTCAGCAATAAATTCATTAATTGATTTGACTTGCTTTGGTGTTGTTGCAACGGAATGGACCAGATAGTGTGTTACCCCAACCTCATTTCCGTCTCTTATCAAATCATCGAGTTTTCCATTTAAAGACATGTCCAAATCATAAAAGTCTCTGATTCCTAAAACTGCTTTTTCCGCTATTTTTTCCGGATAAATATGACAATGTGCATTTATAATTTTTTGCATATAATTAAACCACCTAAATATTACATTAAAATATTAGCAATCAATTAATAAATAGTTATCTTAAAAATTAATGTCCAATTTTTAGGAGTAGTGGTTAATATAATTTTTCACCACTATACTCATTTTCTTCGGTGTATATTCTTATCATCCTGTCAATCAAATCATCATACATCAACCTATGGCCAACAGCACCTCCATCAGGTATCTTGACATTGTTCAAACTTAAGTCTGAAAATTCTCCGCTGTTGTTTATGATGTACCACATTCCATGAGGAGTATATATGAACAGTTCTCCTTCACCCTTTTCAAATCCGTTTTTGAAACTGTCTTCTGGGTCATACATTTTTGTGGAATGGACTGCAAGTCTTGAGAGATCCTGTTCAGGCCGAGTTCCTGTTCTTTCGAATAGCATTTTGAGCCATTCATATGATTTGTCCTTGAGATTTGTCTTTTTAATGGGATCTGCAAAGGCTTCCTTTACCTTGTTCTGTCTTTTTTCGAGAGTATTTGTAATTCCAAGTATTTCCTCTACTTTGGGAACGTCACTTTCAAGACATCTCCATCCTTCAGGCCTTCCTGTTACCTGGACATTGCCCTCTACAAAATCCATTCTCTTGAATTTTCTGAAATACGGTTTTACCTTTTCGAATTCCTCATCAGGTATTTTTTGATTTAATCCATAAAGATAACCGTATTCGTTAGCATCGTAGCATTTGGTTTCTAGCTTAAGTTCCTGTTCTGCCATAATTTCACCTAGTTTATGTTATATTAAATTTTTAAATTATATAAAAATTCGTAAGTTATTTTTATTTTAACTCACAATATATTACTATGGTAAAAGTAAGTATTATGGGGTCAACTGGAGTAATAGGTAAAAATGTGGCTTTTACCCTTGCAAGAGCAGATACAGTTGATGAAATTGTTTTGTTTGCAAGACCGGAAAGTGTCGAGAAGGCTAGGGGCGAATCATTTGATATGTATGACGCACTGGCTGCAGAAGACATTGACTGCAAGTTAACACCATCTTCTGATTTTGATGATTTGAAAAATTCTGCTATTGTGCTTATTACTGCAGGAATTCCTCGTGAAGAAGGGATGAACAGACGTGATTTGGCAATTCCAAATGCTAAAATTGTAGATGATTATGCACGTGAAATTGCCAATCATGCTCCAGATTCCATTATTTTAATTGCAACTAATCCTGTAGATGTCATGACAACCGTTGCACTTAAGGCATCAGGATTTGATAAGAAGAAAGTTATAGGAATTGGTAACCACCTGGATTCTTTAAGGCTGAAAACATATTTCTCAAGACAGATTAACATCAACAGTTCTGAGGTTCACACCCGTGTTATCGGTGAGCATGGTGACCATATGGTTCCACTATTAAGTTCAACCACAATAGGCGGTATTCCTTTAAAATATTTCGTAAAGGCTGTGGACATGGAGGTTCCAAGACTTGTAAATAGGCTTAAAAAGGCAGGAAATACTATCATTTCTAAAAAGGGAGCTACTGAGTATGGTCCGTCATATGCAATCTCGAATCTTATTTCAACAATAATCGCTGATTCTCATAAGGTTCTGACTGTTTCCAATTATTTGGAAGGGGAAGTCGGTGATGTTTATGATGTATCCTTGGGAGTGCCGGCAGTTTTGTCTAAAAAGGGAATTGCCATGATTGTTCCTATTCATATGAATGACTTTGAACTTCATGAATTTAGGGAAGCTGCAAAAGCTGTTAAGGAAGTTACGAATGAGGTTTTAAATTCTTTAAATGGAGATTAAGGAGTTATGTTCAATTTTATTAATAAATGGACAGAATCAAGTCTGATATTAAAGATAGTCATTGGTCTTATTATAGGTGCTATATTGGGAGTTGTAGTACCCCAATGGGAAATCATTGGATTTCTGGGTGAACTGTTTGTAAGTGCCCTTAAGTCAATTGCTCCTCTTTTGGTATTTGTTTTAGTATCTTCGGCTATATCAAAAGCAAGAAGCGGTATTGGAGATAGGTTTAAAACTGTAATTGTTCTTTATCTCTTCAGTACATTTTTATCTGCAGTTGTAGCTGTGTTTGGAAGTTACTTGTTTCCTGTAACTATTCACCTTTCAGCAGCAAGTACTGCAACCGCTCCTGGAGGTCTTGGAGAAGTGATGAGCTCAATGATTTTGGGCATATTTTCAAATCCTATAGAGCTTTTGTCCGAAGGCCAGTATTTGGGAATTCTCTTCTGGTCAATAGTATTCGGAATTGCTCTTAAATCAGTTGCAAGCGACAATACCAAAGAGGTTTTGACAGACTGCGCCGATGCGGTAACTAAAATCGTTAGAGGAATAATCCAATTCGCACCTATAGGTATTATGGGTTTGGTTTTCACTTCAGTTTCTGAAAGCGGTCTTGGAATATTTACACAGTATGGCCAGCTCATTGCACTTTTGGTTGGATGCATTGCATTTGTTGCTTTTGTAACAGATCCAATCATTTCAGCTGTCGCTACCCGCAGAAACCCATATCCTCTTGTATTTACATGTTTGAGGGAAAGTGGAATTACAGCATTTTTCTCAAGAAGTTCCGCTGCAAACATTCCGGTCAATATGCAATTGTGCGAACGCCTTGGCCTTGACAGAAACTTCTTTTCAATAAGCATTCCACTTGGTTCAACTATCAACATGGAGGGTGCAGCCGTTACAATCACAGTTATGACTCTTGCGGTATGCCACACTATGGGAATTGTAGTTCCTCTTCCTGTCACACTTGCATTGTGTCTTATTTCAACATTAGGTGCATGTGGAGCATCCGGTGTAGCAGGAGGATCACTTTTACTTATTCCTATGGCATGTTCACTGTTTGGAATAGGTGTAGATGTGTCCATGCAGGCGGTTGCTGTAGGATTCATAATTGGAGTCATCCAGGATTCATGTGAAACAGCACTTAACTCAGCCGGTGACGCACTGTTTTCAGCAACGGCGGAATATCATGACAGAATGAAACGTGGAGAGCCGGTAAATTATCTGGGAGAATTTGCAAAATGAAATTGGTAGTTCAAAGAGTTGCCCATGCCAGTGTGGAAGTCGAGGGTAAAATAACAGGAAAAATCGATGAGGGGCTTATGGTTTTGGTGGGCTTCGGTGAAAATGACAGTGAAAAGGAAGCCGATTATCTTGCCCGTAAGGTATCCAAACTCAGAGTATTTCCTGATGATGACGGCAAAATGAACAGATCTTTGCTTGACATCAAAGGCAAACTTTTACTTGTTCCTCAATTCACATTATATGGGAAGGTTAAAAAGTATAGGCCTTCATTTCACAGGGCCATGTCTCCCGATAGGGCTACAGAACTTTTTGATTATTTCACTGAAAAATGCAGGGAATATGTGGAAGTCGAAACAGGAGTTTTCGGTGCGTTCATGAAAGTCGATTTGCTGAACAATGGGCCTGTAACCATAATTCTAGAAAAGGATTTTGAAGATTAGTAACACGATATATACGAAACTTTAAAAAGTCTTATGATATAATAATTATTGATGGATATTTAATTTCGAATGGAATTGCAAAAATCTATGGAAATTAAAGAAAGTAAATAATAGTATATCTATGATTTAATACAATCAGTAGAAAAATTGTGAAGGTGATTGAATGTCAAAAAAGTGTCCTGAATGCGGTGAGAGAGTACCGAATCTAGCGCATTATTGCGGCAATTGCGGTTATGATTTTTTTGATAAGAATGAATCAAAACAGCCAATCTCAACAAATGTGGGCAGTATGCTTCCAGACGGCAAGTTGCTTTTTGTTTTGATAGCTATTGTAATTATTGTTGCTGCGGGAGTTGTTCTTTCTGTGACTCTTGGTGGAAACCAGCAGGCAAGTGAAGACAACCAGCATGAAGTTGATTTGACCATTACTGAAGTCAATGGATACTCCAGTAGTTCGGCTTCTCCAATGAGTTACTCATTATACACAGATGCAATATTTAATAAAGTGCCTTCAAATTTAAAGGGTTATAATATTAAGACAACCTATTATGATGAAAATGATACTGTAATCGGTGAGGAAATCGAGACATTGTCAAATGTCTATTATGATACAGACTATTCAATAACTTTCGGTTATTACACAACATATAAAAAACCAAATCCTGATCATGTTACTGTAGAAATTATTAAGGAAGGTAAGACAATAGATTCCTTTACCTCAAAAATAGACCAAGGAAAAATTAAATTTTTAAATTAAGGTGATAAAATGGCGGAATTTTCATTGGATATTGATGAAATAAAAAATGATGTTGAAACAACAATAAAAGAGGAAGAAATAAAATTGGAAAACTCCAATCTGAAAAATCAGGCAGAACAAAATGCTACTGCTATTTTTGACGCTGATTTAAATAATCCTCAAGAAAGGGAAAGTATTTTAAAGCCTCTGGACAACTTCGGTATGTCTGACATGTCAAAGTCAGCGTCTAGAAATGAAATGTTGGCTACAAGATTTGTCGATTTGTCTAAAGGGGGCAAGGATGCAGACAATATTGGAGACAAGTTATCTGAATTGGACAGGCAAATGAAGGATTTGGATCCAAGTAAAATTGATTTTACCAAAAAGGGAGTTTTGGGAAACTTGCTGAATCCTGTTAGAAAATACTTTGATAAATACGAAAAGGCGGAAGTTGCTATTTCAAACATCATAAAATCATTGGACAACAGTGCTAAAGTACTTCAAAATGACAATACCACTCTTTTGAATGAAGAAAATTACTTGAGAGAAGTTACAAATAAGCTTCTGGCAGACATTGAGCTTGGTAAGAAAATGGATGAATCCATTGAAGCGCAAATCCAGCAGGCAGAATTAAATGATGTATCACCTGACAAAATCGCATATGTCCGTGAGGAAATCCTTTTCCCTCTAAGACAAAGAATTATGGACATGCAGCAAATGATAGTTGTAAACCAACAGGGAATTGTATCTCTCAATGTAATCAGAAGAAACAACAAGGAACTTATCCGTGGAGTTAACCGTGCTAAAAACGTTACAGTTTCCGCTTTAAGAACAGGTGTTATGGTTGCAAGTGCACTGTATGACCAAAAGCTTGTAATGGATAAAATCACCATATTAAATGAAACAACCGAAAACATCATAGAAACAACTTCACACATGCTTAAGGAACAGGGAAGCGAAATTCAAAAGCACAGTGCTGAGGCCATGATATCTCCTGACGTGTTAAAGGCATCATTTGCAGAAGCGCTTCAGGCCATTGAAGATGTAAGCACATATAAGGAACAGGCACTTCCTAAAATGAAGGAAACAATTAATCTGTTCTCAAACATGGCTGAAGACGGACAGAAAGTTGTTGATAAAATTGAAACTACAAACAGCAGTTTAATTGAATAGATTCAAAATAATTCATTTGGAACAATCCTTGCTTAAAAACATAGGTAAGGATTCCCAACTTATATTAAGTTTCATTGATATCATGAATAAAAAGATTAAGATAGTAATAATAATCATTTTTGTATTGATTATAGGCTATGGAGTTTTTTACCTTACGGATTACTATCCTGCTCAAAAAACAGCAACAGACTATCTTAACGGTACAGATGATGTTAATGTGTCAAAGGTATCAAAGGGATTGTTTTTGGATGGAAAAGGAAATGACACGGCATTGATTTTTTATCCGGGAGCCAAAGTAGAATATACTTCATATTTGCCGATGGTTAGCCAATTGGCAAGTGAAGGCATTGACTGTTATCTGGTTGTAATGCCATTTAACATTGCATTTTTCGGCCAGAACAGTGCCGATGAGATTATCGCAAATTCAAACTATGACCATTATTTCATAGCAGGTCACTCATTGGGAGGGGTAGTCGCTTCATCATATATAAACAAATCAGACAATATTGATGGATTAATATTGCTTGCCGCATATCCTACACAGCAAATCACCAAGCCTGTTCTCTCAGTGTATGGATCTAACGACCAATTATTGAATATTGATTCATACAATGAATCCAAACAGTTAATGAAAAACAATTTCACAGAATTTGTAATCGATGGCGGCAATCATGCACAGTTTGCTTTCTATGGAAATCAATCAGGTGATGGGTTAGCTAATGTCACAGCGGAAAGCCAGCAAAATCAGACTGTTCATGAGATATTGGATTTCATCAATTCATTCATCTAAGAGATGCCTGTAATATTTTTAACATACGGAATTTTATTCAATATCCATAGAATCATCACGGAAATTATCAATGTAATAATAACCAATAGTGGAATCCATACTATTGAGTTTTGAACTGTCAGATCAATGTAGGAAGAAAGGAATAACTTTATATTGAACAGGACAAGATAATGGCAGAGATAAATTCCGTAGCTGTATTTGCTTAGGGATATAATTATATTCCCATATTTATCTTCTATTTTTTTGAATATTTCAGTTTTTGAGAGGTATTTGAACATTAGGAATATGCACACGGAAATTGTTAGAATCTGTATTGTGAAATAGCCGAGATATGTAAAGTGGTTTTTTGCAATTGAAGTTGGAATCACATAAAAGCAGATGTATGAGATATATAATAATGCAGACAATATGGCGGCTATTATTGCCAACATGGCAGGTTTAACTTTATTTTCTGCGAAATTTGTATTTACAAGCCAATATCCGATTATTGCAAAGGTTATAAATGAAATGTAATAGCTTAAAAGTAGGCTATAGTATGCAGAGCCGAAGATGTGCTGCTGAAACATGATTATATATGCTACAGACAGTATTGCCAGCGCTCCAATGAATTTTTTATCAAAACCTTCTCTTTTTTTATTTCCATATTCCATGATTTTGTTGATGATGAATACTCCAATATATACGATGATAATCATCCAGACAAACCAGAATGTAACTCCCATTGTTCCACCATGGCCAAAGAATATATCCAGACCATGATTGATATCAATGGAATGTTTGATATTGATAAATGAATAAGTGATGGATATTATTGCCCAAAAAATGAAGGGAATCAATATCCTAGACAATCTCTTTTTGAAAAAGTGTATCAAAGAATCTCTTTTTCCAATAAGCAATGCTCCACTCAGCATTACAAATATTGGTACAGAAAAATCCCTTAAGCAATCGTAAAATGCTGAGAAATAGAAATTGGGAGTTCCCATATCTTTTACAACATAGATTATTGATGCATGACAAAAAATTATCCCTATTATTGCCATTACTCTCAGCACATCAAAATAAAAGATTCTTTCAGATTTATTCATAAAATTATATTTGTAATAAATTATAAATTAAGTTTTATGATAGGAAACGATTGGGATTTAGCTTTAGAAGATGAATTTAAAAAGGATTATTTTTTAAAAATAATGGATTTTGTTGATGAGGAATATGGTCAAAAAACCGTTTATCCGCCTTATGATGACATATTCAATGCCTTCAAGTTCACTCCTTTAAGTGATGTGAAGGTTGTCATTTTAGGTCAGGACCCCTATCATGAAGAGGGCCAGGCACATGGGCTTGCCTTTTCAACACCCGACGGCAGACCCATTCCAAGATCTCTAAAAAACATCTTTAAGGAAATCAATGCTGAATATGGATGCCCTATTCCCACTTCAGGATGTCTTGAGGATTGGGCAAAGCAGGGAGTATTTCTTTTGAATACGGTTTTAACCGTTGAGGCAGGAAATGCAAACTCCCACAGCAAATGTGGCTGGCAGACATTTACGGACAGGGTTATTGATATTCTAAACGAGCAATCCCAACCTATTGTTTTCATGTTATGGGGAAAACAGGCAGAAAAGAAAAAGGAATTGATTACAAATCAAAATCATCTTGTTTTGATAACTTCCCATCCGTCTCCATTTTCGGCAAGACGTGGATTTTTGGGATCAAATCACTTTAGATTGGCGAATGAATTTCTAAAAGAAAACTGTTTGGATGAAATAGAATGGGGATTGAAATGAACTTTAAAAAATTGATTTTAATAACAGGTATTGTTTTCGTGCTGTTTTCAACATTGGCTATGGTCAGTGCAGACGATTCATATTCCATCTCTCAGGCAAACATCGATTTGACTGTGGGAAATAACGGACTGCTTCATGTTGGAGAATCATATGTCTACAATTTTGATGGAACATTCAATGGTGTCTATAGGGACATCCCTCTAAAGGAAGGTGAAAGCATTGCAAACGTTAAGGTTTCAGCAGAAGGAGCATATCCTGTTTTGCAGCAGACCACAGAGGACGGCATGGAACATCTTAAGATATATCTTTATGCGGATCCCGCCCACACACAAAAGATCAGTGACTGCACAGTTAAGGTTTACATTGAATATGATATGGTGAATGTAGTCACTGTTTTCAATGATGTTGCAGCCCTTCAGTTTAAATTGTGGGGTGAAGAATGGGATGTTGGTGTTGGGGAGGTCATTGCACATGTGGAACTTCCTAACGGTTCCGGAAATGAGTATTATCTCAATCCCGATGACCTTACAGTTTCAAGTTCTCTTGAAGGCAATGCAATAGATGCGGATTCTGATTCCATTTCCCAAGGCAATTATTATGAACTGCTTGTTTTGATGCCTGTCGACGATTTTTCATCCTCTCCATATGCAAAGCATGTGGATGAAAACGGTCGTGAAATGATTTTAAAGAATTTGGAGGATAGCAAAAATTCAAAAAACTTCTGGGATACTGTCTCATTGGTCTTGGAAGTTATAGCATTAGTATTCGTTCCGTTTACGCTTGCGGGAACTTATTTCAAATATGGAAGGGAACCTAAGGTGGAATATGATGGATTATATGAAAGGGAACCTCCAACCGATGATTCTCCTGCTGTTGTAAATGCGATGATTGATAATTCAACATTTGGTGAACCTAATATCAAAGGTTTTGAAGCTACAATAATGGATCTGATTGACCGGAAAGTATTTTCGATTAAAAAGGATAATGAAAATCTATTTCTGAGCGTTAATGAAAGTAATGAGCAACTTGACGATGGTGAAAAAATAGTCGTGAAGATTTTGTCTCATTTTGCAAACAATGGTGTTTTAAACCTGTCCAAATTGGAGGATAGGATGGACAGCAAAAGCAATGCAGAATGGTTTATGAATCAGTTTGACAACTGGAAGGAAGCTGTTGAAAACGAATATCTAAACGATGAGGTCAAATCCAGGTATTTTGATGATACAGGATCTGTAATTGCATCTTTGGTTAGTCTTTTGGGCATTGGAATGGGCATATTATTCTTTATAATTTTTATCTTTTTTGATTTTGAGGAATCAGGATTGCTTTTGGGAATTGGAATTGTCGTTGCCGTCTTTTCATATTTCATCTTAAATAGGCGTGATGATATTTTTGGAAGATGGACAAAAGAAGGCCGTATCATCTATCTGAAGTGGATGAACTTCAAGAAATTTTTAAAGGATAACAGTTTAATCAATGAACACCCTCCGGAATCAATAGTTGTTTGGAAAAAGTATCTGATTTATGCAACCTCTCTTGGAGTAGCTGAAAGCGTTGAAAAGTCCATGAATCTCCACATACCTAATGTCAATGAATATGATGATGGAGTATTCATGTATCACTACTATGGATACCATACATTCTATAATTCTTATGACAATGCGGGCAGTACAAATTCTTCAGATTCCTCAGGATTCGGTAGCGTTGGTGGGGGATCAGGTGGTGGAGGCGGAGGAGCATTCTAGTTCCTAATTAATTACTCCAACACTAAATCCATTTGTTCCAACGGAGAAAAATGAATGGTGGCTGCTGTCAGTAGGATAGTCAATCCGCTGTGATTCAATTGCATTCACAATCAAATAATTGTCATATTCATCTTTTAGTATGGAATAGAACTCTTCATGAGAATATGAGGAAGGCGAACAGGATTTTACAATCTCTTCAATTTCAGGAGTAATATTGTGTCCTATCCAGGTAATGTAGTAGAACTCTTCACCTGAAGAAAACCACAATATTGATTTGTTTTTATCATCGTACCTGTCAAAATAGGTAAAATGAATTGCGTCATGGCCGGATACGTTAACCTTTTTTTCAGGATACTTTTCAACAAAATAGCCGTAAAGGCTCATTAGATTTGGATTAACATATCTTATTGAAAAGACGCTTATGTCTTCATCAAATTCATAGATGTTGAAGTCGCTTTTGTAGGGATTTTCATATTGGGGAGGTATCTTGAATGTTTCATAACCTACATTTGCTGTTGTCCAATTTGAGGAATCTGCAGCACTGACTGAGCTGATTAAAAACAATAATGCTAATGAAAATATGAAGACTTTCCTAATCATGGTAATAGTATGTGATAAAGATATTTAAATAACTATCTCATAGTCAACTTTTCTATTGTCTCTCATTCTGGAGTCCATATCCACCAAATCATAAACCAGGGGATTTGCAATAAGCATCATCCAGATTTCATATGTGGTTTTAACGAAATCATCATTTAATTTGATGTGGTCATGCACAATAGGGCATTTGTATGGAAATTCTGACTCGTCAAAAATCAGATGAAACTCACCCTTTTTGTTTAGGTGGGGTATAAGTGGAAATGTTCTGCATTGAATAGGTCGGATTGATCTGTCACATTTCGGAGGATTGGTGCATTTTACAAGATATATCTGTCCTTTCCATGAGTGAGGATATTTGATTTCTGATGAATCTATGTAGTAAAGTTCAAAATCAGGGGAATCCTCATACATAAGCTCCTCGCCCGGAAGCAGGTAAAGTGCCAACTCCTCGTTTCTGTAGTCTTCGGCATCATAAACGCAGCATACTTCACCACAGAGCTTTCCACAATCAAAATCAACAGGTGTGACACTGTCGAGCCTTTCATAAATTCTTTCAATTGACCTTTTCATTTCGCCGGCTGTAATTTCCATAAGTTTAGTATTTATTTTAAAAAATATAAATGTTATAACTGATGAATTTACCAATAAACATTATCATAGGAAATGGAATATCTCTTGTTGCAGGAATTTTTCTTGTTTTGAGCATGGTTATAAACAATGAAAAGGAAGCATACAAGTATCAGTTTTTGAATGCTTTTGTGTTGATGATTTCTTCCGTTTTCTTTTTTTCCTGGACAGGTGTGACCACAATGGCTATTGCGGCTACAAGAAACATGATGGTCTACAAGGACAGGCTGACATTTAACTGGGCAGTCTTTTTTATTGTATTGTCGGTAGTTTTGGGTTTGCTGGTAAATACTATGGGTTTTATAGGATTGCTTCCTATAATAGCAATAGTTCAAATCACAATATGCAACTATGTGCTTAAGCAAATAAAATGGATAAAACTTAGCTTTATAGTAAACGAGTTCTTCTACATTGTTTATTTCTTGGCTATATTGGATTTTTCATCTTCAATAATAGAAATAGCAACTGCAGTCATCGGACTGGTGTCTTTTTTCAAACTAATGTGGGACGAACATCACACTAATGCCAGTTAGTTTTATTAATAATGCAAAATAATGTAAAAATAATATTAAATTCGGTAAAATAAGAGGTTAAATATGGAGATTAGGCTTGAAGAGGAAAAAGATTTTCTGGAAGTTGAAAATATGGTTAGAAATTCCTTCTGGAATATATATCGACCGGGTGCATACGAACACTACATTGTACACAATCTAAGGCAAGATGAAAGCTTCATCAAGGATTTGGCTTATGTCATTGAAAAAGACGGTAAAATCATAGGCCATATCAATTATTCAAAAGGCAAAATCCAATATGAAAATTGCCTTAAGGATGCAGTCGTATTGGGTCCGGTAGCTATAGATGATGAATATCAAAGCCAGGGATTGGGTACAAGTCTGATTGAATACACACTTGAATTGGCTGAAGATTATCATTATATTTTTGTAATAGGTGATGAAAACTATTATATGAGATTTGGCTTTGAACCTGCATCAAAATATAATATTTTTCTGGACGGAACAGATTTCAATAATGAAAATCCGTTTTTCATGATAAAAATATTTGATTCAGATAAAATTACAAACGATTTAGGGATATTCCATAATCCTGATGTATTCAATGTTAATGAAGATGATGTTGATGAATTTGATAAGAACTTCGAGTTTAAGGAAAAATTGGTTTTAGAAGGGCAGTTGGGTGTTTAAATGAAATATGTAATAATAAATGGATCTCCAAGAAAGAAGAATACATGGGCAGTTGTTAAACAAATAAAAAAAAGTTTGGATGGGGAATTTGAAGAGATACAGTTAATTAAACAGGATATTCCAATATGCAATGGATGCTTTAAATGTTTTGATGGAGAAGAAAATTGCCCTCACTTTGATAAGGTCAATCCGATAGTGGAAAAGCTTAAAAAAGCAGACGGTTTGATAATAACATCACCTGTTTATGCAATGAATGTCACTTCACTTTTAAAAAATTACATTGACCATACTGCATATCTATACCACAGGCCAGCACTTTTCAAGTTAAAGGGATTGGTGGTAGTGACTACTGCAGGTGCAGGCCATAAGGATGTGGCCAAATATATGGATGAAACATTAAGGCACTGGGGTGTAAATAAGGTTTATAAATTGTCCTTTGCATGCGGGAATGAGGGTATTGATATTAAATCCATTGATAAAGTAGCTAAAAGGTTTAGGGATGATGTTGAATCCGGCAAGTTACATTCTCCAAAAATCATGGATGTAATTTTTTATAATGTCTGGAGGAGATTTGCCCTAGATGAAAACCATATTGAAAGGGATAGAAAATATTGGCGCGAAACAGGCTTGATAAATCATGATTTTGCACCAGAAGTTAAGTTGGGAATATTTAAAAAGTTAATAGCAAAAATAATGTTCAATTTATTTAAAAAAATGTTTTAAATAAGAGTGATACAACTCTTATTTACTGTTTTCACTATTCATTAGCTAACTTTTTCAGTTCATCACCTGTTAGGTGAAAAACATTCCAGTCTTTTTGCTTTGCACCTAAAGACAGGTAAAAGTCAATGCTTGGTTTGTTCCAAGAAAGACAAGTCCATTCGAATCTGCCATAACCTCTCTCAACAACAATCTTAGCCAGCTTTTTAAGCATTGCCTTGCCGTAACCTTTTCCCCTGTATTCCGGATCGATGAAAAGGTCTTCCAGATGAAGGTTTACATTGCCAATGTATGTGGAAAAGCTCAAGAAAAACAGGGCAAATCCTATTACAGTGTCATCTTCAAGAGCAAAAATGACTTCTGCATGATGCTTTTCAAAAACCCAGTATCTGATGTCTTCTTCAGTGGCTATCACTTCATCCAGTCTTTTTTCATAATCGGCAAGTTTTTTAATGAATTCTAAAATCAGACTAACATCTTTTTCTTCGGCGTTTCTAAAGGTTAATTGAGACATATATTTATTTTAGTAGGTTTTATTAGATATAGTAATATGTTTAGAAATATGAGAAGACAAGGCCAAAGGCTCTCAAAAGAGGAATGTGAAGAGATACTGACAAATCAACCTAGGGGCGTTTTAGCGCTGTTGGGAGATTATGACTATCCGTATGCGGTTCCCATGAGTCATGTTTATGAAAACGGAAAGATTTATTTTCACGGAGCCAAGAAAGGCCACAAAAATGATGCCGTAAGAAATTATTCCAAATGTTCCTATTGCGTTTTGAATGAAGGTGTAAAAGCCCCTGACAGCTGGTGGTATACCTTCAAAAGCGTCATTGCATTTGGAAAGATTAGGATATTGACAGATAATGATGAAAAAATAGAAGCACTAACCTATTTGGGAGACAAGTTCTTTCCAACCCATGAAGAAACAGTTGATGAAATCAATCGTCTTTTAGAGAAAACAGAAGTGTATGAGATAACAGTTGAACATATGGACGGTAAGGTAGTAAAAGAAAAATAAGAAAAAATTGATAGTAAAGATACTATCAATCTGGTCTGTCGGTATTGAATTTGTCGCTTGACTTGATACCAACAAGTGAAGCGAAAACTGAAAGCACACATGCTATTGTACAGATTAAGCATATTGTTTGTGATGCCTGTACAATCATGCTTGCGTATTCAGGAGCCAGTTCCAGACTGCCCATCACCCATGCAAATATCAGTGTCAATAGACCTAAACTCATGGTTTGACCTATTGTTCTCATTGTTGCCTGTGACGCTGATGCTGTTGGTGCATCTTTCGGCGGAACTGAACTCATGATTGCGTTCATGTTCGGGCTTGAGAAAAGTCCCATACCTACACCCTGAAGCACCATTGCCAATATTACTACATAAAGTGGTGTGTCGCCGTTTAGGAATGTCAGTATTGCCAGTGCAACCGCTGCAATTCCAATGCCTATTGCGGCCAATTTTTGCGGATGAATCTTATCTGACAATTTTCCTGAATTTGGAGCCATCAGAGCCATTATTATTGGTGTGATTATCAGTATCATTCCTGACATCTGTGCGTCCCAGCCCCTTACGTATTGGAAATGATAGTTTAGGATTGTTGTAACGACCATTATGGCAAGATAGCTGCACAGCGCTGCAATGTTTGATGATGTGAACTTCTTGTTTTTAAACAGGTTCATGTTAAATACAGGTGATTTCTGTTTCAGTTCATACCATCCGAATATTATAAGCAAAATCACGCCGGCAACTGTCAATATTTTTCCTGTTGTTGTAATCAGTGTTGTAAATCCATAGATGAATGCCAGAATGCCTATTGCATATAATACTGATCCGACTTTATCGATTTTGTCCTTTTCATATGTTTTCCACTCTTTAGGTATTTTAAGAACCATTAAAATTATGCATAGTACTAAAAATGGAATCACAAAGTAAAACATTGATCTCCATCCGAAATTATGTACCAGAAATCCGCAGATTACAGGTGAAAGTGATGTTGCAAGATATACTCCGGTTACTGTAAATCCAAGCGCTTTTCCTCTGTTTTGTGGTTTGACTGCCTGAACCACCATTGCCATTGCAGATACATTCAGAAATGCCATTCCTGCTCCTTGAACTACTCTAAAAAATAAGAATGTTTCTGTTGAAAATGAAAGGCATGCTCCTATTGAACCTATAAGGAATACGATGATTCCCGCAAGAAGTGATTTTTTCACTCCGAATTTTCCTGAAATCTGTCCTGCAGGCACTGTAAAGACTGCAACTACAAGAAATAGAATTGTCGGAATCCAGTTTTGGATTACATTGTTCATTGCAAAGTCCTGTGCAATTGCCGGGACTCCAATAATGACTCCATTTGATAAAAATACTGCAAAAAATGATGTAATAAATGATACAAATACTACAACAGTTTCTAAATCTAATTTCATATTATCCCTCTTTTATTTTTTTTATTGATTAAATGAATCTTTTGAACGTATGCCTACAAGTGATGCAAAGACTGCTATTATGCAAATCACCGTACAAATTATGCAAACAAATTGTGATGCCTGAACGATCATGCCGGCATATTGCGCTGAAAGTTTAAGGCTGCCCATTACCCATGCAAACATGAGAGTTAAAAGCCCAAGACTCATTGTCTGGCCTATGGTTCTCATTGCTGACTGTGCCGCTGAAGCGTTTGGAGTTTCTTTCGGTGGAACTGAACTCATTATTGCATTAGTATTTGGTGTTGTGAAAAGTCCCATTCCGATTCCCTGTAAAACCATTGCGACTACAATAAGATAAATTGGAGTGTTTGCATCTAAAAATATTAAGATCACCAGTGTCACAGTTGCTATGGACATTCCTATGGCGGCTAGCTTTTGAGGATGTATTCTGTCAGAAAGCTTTCCTGAATTCGGAGCCATAATTGCCATTATAATGGGCGTAATTATCAGTATCAAACCGGATAGCTGTGCATTCCATCCCCTGACATACTGGAAGTGATAATTCAGGATTGTTGTAATTGCCGCAATTGCAAGGTAGCTGCACAGAGCTGCAACGTTTGATGATGTGAACTTCATGTTTTTGAATAGTCTCATGTTGAATGCAGGAGTATTCACTTTAGTCTCATAATATGCAAAGACAATCAGCAGAACGAAACCTATGAGTGCGCAGGCCTTTCCGGTAATGTTCATTAAACTTGTAAATCCATAGATGAACAGGAGGATGCCGATTCCATAGATTATGTATCCGATAGAGTCAATTTTATCGTTTTCATAGGTCTTCCAATCTCCGGGGATTTTCCAAATCATGAGTGCAATGCAAACTACAAAGAATGGAACCACAAAGTAAAACATTGATCTCCAGCCAAAGTTATATACCAAAAATCCGCTTATCACAGGAGATAGTGAACCTGCCAGATATACTCCTGTTACTGTAAAACCCAAAGCCTTTCCTCTGTTTTGAGGTTTGATTGCCTGAACAACCATTGCCATGGATGCGACATTTGAAAATGCTCCTCCTATGCCTTGAATTACTCTGAAAAATAAAAATGATTCTGTTGAAAATGACAGGCATGCTCCAATTGAGGCTAAAAGGAAAACCAGAACTCCGGCTATAAGTGATTTTTTTACTCCGAATTTTCCTGAAATCTGACCTGCCGGAAGTGTAAATACTGCTACTACAAGTAGCGCAATTGTTATAATCCAGTTTTGAACGATATTGTTCATTCCAAATTCACTTGCTATTGATGGAACTCCCAAAACGATTCCTGCAGATAAAAACACTGCAAAAAATGCGGTTATAAATGATACAAAAACAACGTAGGTTTCCAAATCCAATTTCATAATATCACTCAACAAGTTTCATTCCATTAAGGGCAATTTCAATTATTCTCTTTTTCAAGAGGTAATCGTCTTCACTAATTCCAACCTCTTTTTCCCAATCCTTTGAGATTTGTCTGATTTTTGGAACTATATCATTGCCCCTTTCAGTCGTAGTCAACATGTACTTTCTTCTGTTATTCGGGTCGATTTGTCTTTTGATGTATCCGTCGTCCTCGAATTTTCTCAATACTTTTGCGATATTTCCTTTGCTTTGCCCGAACATGTTCACCAGGTCCTCTTGAGAACAGTTCGGATTGTCAAATATGAATATGATATATCTCATATTGTGGTCAAAATCAAGTCCGTCCAGTTTGGATTTCATATATTTCTGCTGATTTAGCGATATATTATGAATCCATGCAATAAAAGGAGAATTATCATACAGGTTCTGATTTGTATTTTCATCCATAGCTTCACCTGATTTTAAATATGTATTGAATATATTATAAATGTTTCTAATGAAACAGTTTATAATGAAACAAAAATATGAAAAATAATTTTAATGACTTTTTAAATATATAATATTAATTAACAATTTTTTGAGGAAAAAACATGGCTAAAATGGAAATTGAATTAACAGAAGAGCAAATTGAAAAAGTTAAACATTTGCAAGCAAATGACATCACTGTTGGTGACGCTATTGATAAACTTTTTGAAATGAAAGAAAAGGCATGGCCTGAAATATCTGAAATTGATGAGGAACAAATTTCATTATTTGAAAAAGTTAAGGAAAGCACATTGGATGTTGACAATAAAGCTGAAAATTTAGATGAAAACTATGGGGATTCCGATAAGTCCTATGAAATGAAAGTTCAAGACATTAAACATAAAGTCAGTTGGGCTAAAGATTTCTTCAATTACTAAATTTTAAGATTATTTGTGATGATAATCTTTAAATAGTCAACAGCTGAGTCTCAACGATTTGGTTGTTACTATTTTAAAAATTTAATATGTCTATTTCTTGATTTGTTATGGAAAAATGA
This sequence comes from Methanobrevibacter sp., assembly GCF_017406825.1. Taxonomy (GTDB): domain Archaea; phylum Methanobacteriota; class Methanobacteria; order Methanobacteriales; family Methanobacteriaceae; genus Methanocatella. The sequence goes on along the minus strand of NZ_JAFQXT010000053.1, from coordinate 6,411 downwards.
CTGCAAATATTAAATATTCACATTATCATTAAAATTTCAAATTAAAGTTCCCACTTTTCTATTTTAAAATAATAATAAAAATATCCCTGGTGAGTAAATGTCATTTAGTTTAGAAAGCATTGGAATGGAACCTGGAGCAAGATATGAATCAATCTACACCACCATGAACAGTGAGGGTGAAATCAACGCAGCTCCGATGGGTGTAAAATGCATAAATGATTATGATGTGGCGGCACGCATATTTGACGGAAGCAAAACATTGGAAAATATAATGCATACCAATCTTTTTGTCGTAAACATCACTGAAAATCCAAAAATATATGCTGATGCCCTTTATGGAAACCTGGAAAATCTAAAATTGGTGAAAGATGACGACATTGCATATCTTAAAGATGCAGATGCATACTTCATTTGCCTTGTAAAATCAATAGAAGAGCTCACGGCTGAAAAGGATCATGTCAATGAAGGGTCCAAAAGCTATATCGTAACTGCAGAAAACATTAAAATAAACATCAACAGAAAAGGTGCAAAGGCACTTAACAGAGGTATATATTCATTTTTGGAATCATTGATTGACTACACTAGAGTGGACATGATTGATGACGACAAAAGAGAGGAGTACAAAAACCGCTTTTTGGAAAATGAAAGAGTCATCGAAAGAGTGGCAGAAAAGGACGTAAAACAATCAATGGCAGAATTAAGGCAAAAGATGATTGAAAAAGGATTAGACTTATAGGTGATACTATGGATAATAAAGAAAAAGTAATTGAAGCATTCAAAAATTCAGAAGAACCTTTAAACGCTAAAAAAGTCAGTGAACTTTCAGGCGTCGAGAAAAAGGAAGTAGACAAAATAATGAAAGAATTGAAAAAAGATGAAACAATTGTTTCACCAAAAAGATGTTATTGGACATTGAATGAATAATAACATCATTATTTTTTTATTTTAAACCGTCACCTCCATATATAAACTATATATTCTTTTTTAAACAAATATTATCTAGAGGTTAAAAAAATGGATTATGATGTAATTTATATTGGAAGTGGAAATGCTGCTTGGCAAGGTGGCCGTTTTTTAAGAAAAGCAGGCCTTAAAATATTGATTGTTGAAGAAAGCCTATACGGAGGTGCATGCGCAAACAGGGGTTGCAACTCAAAGGCACTTCTTGATGCACCATATGAAATCAAGGCCCTGGCTGACAATTTTGAAGGCGTTGGAAAATCAGGCGATTTTGATGTAAACTGGCCTGATTTAATGGAGTACAAAAGAAAAAGAATCGCCGGAATGTCTGCATTTTTAGACGGCAAATTCGATGAATATGATTTGGATGTGGCTCATGGAAAAGGAGTCATACTGGATGACCACACGGTGCAGGTAGCTGACAAGACCTTTACAACAGATAAAATAGTAATATGTACTGGACTTAAGCCTGTAATTCCAGAAATTCCTGGAAGCGAATACCTCCATGACAGCACAGACTTTCTGGATATTGAAGATCTTCCAAAACACGCAATCATCATTGGCGCAGGTTTTGTGGGAATGGAATTTGCATCAATACTTGCAGAAGCAGGTCTTGAAGCGGATGTAATCATCAGAGGAAACATGGCCTTAAAATACTTCCATCAGCCTTATGTGGAAAAGGTAATCGAAATTCTAAAAGAAAAAGGCATCAGATTCCATTTTAACCAAACAGTAAACGAAATTATTAGTAACATCGAAATTGATAATCCGGAAGCCAAGGTGCTTAATGTTGCATCAGCCCAAAATGCAGATGAATATCTCAGAGATCCTGAATCCAAAATGGACAACAGGGCTTATGAAAACGGATTTACAGTCAAATTAAGTGGTGGCGAAAGCATAACAGGAGATTATGTCATAGCTGCTATGGGAAGAACAGCCAATGTAGAGGACATTGGTCTTGAAAATGTTGGATTGACCTATACCTCCAAAGGGATTAAAGTAAATGGTCATCTGCAAACGGAAGTTCCAAATATCTATGCATCAGGAGATGTTGCTGACACTGGAATTGCAAAGCTTGTAACTGTCGCAATACATCACTCAAAATATCTTGCAAAGGAACTTTTGGGCGAAGCTGATGAGATAACATATCCAGTTGTTCCTGCCGTGGCATATACCATTCCAAGGATTGCTACAGTGGGTGTGCCTGCATATGTTGCTGAAGACAGTGATGAATATGAAGTTCACACAATAAGATACGGCAGGTCATATTCCTTGGAGCTTAAAAACGATTTGACTGCTGAGGCAAAGGTCATTGTGGATAGGGATTTGCAGATTGTCGGTGCCGAGATATATGCAGCTGATGCTGAAAATGTTGCAAACATGTTTGCGTTCATCATAAACAAAAGGATAACTCTTGAAGAGCTTGATTATATGATTTATGCATTTCCGTCAAGCAGTTCTGTGTGCTTATACAAGTTGCACAACATCCACTATAAATTCTAAGCAGTCAATTATTTAAAACAAGGATTTTTCATGATAAAAAGAGATTATATATTAATTATAATATTGCTGGTTGTTATTGCAGGGATAATGATGGCTATCATACACATGCCTCACTCCGACAACAATCATGCTGCAAACGGATCTGCGCCAAATCATGAAGTTCTTGCAAACGATACAATCGGTTCGGTTGAGGTAATAAGAAACATTGGAAATCCGAATGGTGCAAAAATAGCATATGTTGTCGGTGTTCATCCGCTTGAAAATGAAACCCACAGGACATTGCTTAAGATATTGCCTAATTTGTCCAATCTTAACTATTGCTATGACATATATATCATAAATGTAACAAGCGATATAGGTTATTATGGTGACGGTTCATCAGACAACAGTCCCGGCAGACAAAACGGACAGAATCTGGCCTTGAAATACGTATATCCGCAAATTTTAAACGGAAACTATAAGTTGGCAGTTGACGTTCACTCAAATGTAGGAGCATACGAGTATAGGACATTTGTCTTCAGCCCAGTCAAGGAATCATTGGCCAGCCAGTACGCTCAAACAGTTGCAGACAACTCACAAAACATTTCATATTATGCTCCCCAATCTACAACAAGCGGACCTTACCTTACAGTGCCTTTAAATGAAAATGGAGTTCCTGCATTTTACTTTGAGGAGTACAGCTTCGCACCACAGAGCGAAAAGGACTCTCACATGATGGAACTTATTTATGCAATCGACAGTCTGAATTTCAGCTAAAAATAGTGATTAATATGAATAGAAAAATAATATTGCTGATAATTGTTCTCTTGATTTTTAGTGTTGCCCTTTTCACCCAAATCAAAACGGTCCATGACGACAATGATGAGTTTAAAATAACTCATGAAATCATAGCAAATGACAGTTTAGGATCTGTGGAGGTTATAAGAAACATTGGAAATCCGAATTCTCCTAAAATTGCTTATGTTGTAGGGGTTCATCCTCTTGAAAATGATACCCATAATACATTTCTAAAGATTCTGCCCAATTTGACAAACCTGAATTACTCATATGACATATATGTTATCAATGTCACTCTTGATTTTAGCCAATATGGGCAATTGCTGCCTGATGATGAGCCTGGAAGGCAAACAGGTCAGGAATTGGCGCTGAAATATGTATATCCTGCAATATTGAATGGCAGTTATGAATTGGTGGTTGATGTCCATGCACACGGTGGAGCATATGGAGACCATAACACATTTGTATTCAGTCCTGTTGAGGGATCTTTAGGCGAAAGCTATGCTGTGGCGGTTTCAAATGACACTGAAAACGTTTCATATTACAATCCGCAATTCACTACAAGTGGACCTTACCTTACAGTGCCTTTAAATGAAAATGGTGTTCCTGCATTTTACTATGAGGAAAACAGTTTCTTTTCACAGGACATCAAGGATGTGCATATGCTTGAGCTGATTTATGCAGTCGATAGCTTAAAGTTCAATTGAAGGTCGTGGTAGAATTAAGTTAAGTTATGAATGTGGAGCATGTATCATGAGGCAGGTTGGGGAAGTCCTTGACCTTTCGACAGATGATGAAAAATTGAAGTTCGAATTGATGCAAAATTGCATAGAATATATGTCAGAAAACTTCAAAAAGGATTCACAACCCAATAAACTTGCAACAGAAGTTAACCAATACATCAAACAGAAGACCCAATGCAGTGATGCATATATTAGAGAAAAACAGATCAGCAATGAAATTGCATTGTCAATTCTTCCGGACATTAAGGATATGATTAAAAGCAATGATGATTTAGAAACTTATGTAAAACTCTCCATTGTTGGAAATATATTGGATTTTGGAGCATACAGTCCGAGCACTGATTTTGAAAAGTTGATTTTGAAAAATTTAGGCAAAGATTTAAGCATCAATGACACTCAACAATTGGAAAATGCACTCAAACATTACAGTGATTTATTGTATTTGGTTGACAATACAGGAGAAATAGTCTTTGACAGGTTGCTCATTGAAAAAATCAGGGAGTATGATGTGAATGTTACAGTTGCAGTTAAAAGTTCACCGATTGTAAATGATGCTTGCAAAAAAGAGGCAATTGAAGCGGGACTTGACCAACTGGCGGAAATTGTCACTGTTGGAAGCGATATGGGTGGAATTGTTGAAGAAATGTTTTCCTGTGAGTTTAGGGAAATCTTTGATAGCAGTGATTTCATAATATCAAAAGGAATGGCAAACTATGAAGGATTGACAGAAATGAATCTTGAAGGAAAAGATGTCTTTTCACTTCTTTGCTGTAAATGCAAACCTATTTCTAAAAGTCTGTCAGTGGATTTAAATTCTTTTGTTGCAAAAAAGATTTAATCTTTATTTTTGATTAAATCTTTCAATTCATCTAATTTGGCATCCATCTGATTAATTTTATCATCATTATCCTTCAATTCATCTAATTTGACATTAATCTGATTAATATTATCGTCATGTTCTTTTAATTTTGAATTGTAATGTCGTATGAGTATTGCTGCGGTTAGTGTTGCAGTACCTACGCCGGATAATATGTAACCCGCCCAAACCAGGAGTATTGCATCTATTTTTCCTAGAATTGTAGACCCTAAAACTGCATATCCATTACTTGTAAATGCATTTGAAACCATCACTAATGAATCCAGTGCATTCACGCCCTCCACTATCTGGGTAAATAGGAAGCTGAGGAATATAATAATGAACAACAATATGATTGTTATTCCCAAACCGTTGGATTTGGTATACATTTTGAACTTATCATAATATAGTTTAATCAAGTAAATGAATATAGGCACATGGAGTAAGTCAAGAAATCCAACTAGACTGTAGCGGAATAGGATATATGTTAGGGAACCGAATGGGATTAATAATAATACTAAAATTTTATTTTTCAGTGTTGATTTGTCTAATGTGACTGCAACATATAATGAAAGGAAAATATCTAATAATGCCAGATAGATTACATCATTTTTAGGCATTATTAATGAATATAATATGTTGATGAAGAACAGTGCCATCATTATCAAATAGAATATCTGTTTTAATGAATGGATTTCCTCATCCGGAAAATATTCCTTAGGATTCAAAATCCTATATGATTTTTTACCTAAATAATCACGAATAATTTTAATGATTCCCATCAGAATTAAAAAAATTGCAATTTCGGCTATAGCTTTTAAAATTTCTATTTGCGTATATACCATTCAAACACCTAATTATATTATTTATGATTGAAAGTATTAATAGTTAGTGAACAATTTATTTTTCTCTATTATTTCATTAAATTATTTTTAGACCAATGATACGCTATTCTTGGTGAATCTCGGACATATATTATTCCACATTTCTGAAAGCCATTTTTCTCTATCAGTTTCTGCATTATATTGTTGCTTTCATGTGTGTCTATACGGATGTTGTTGCATATATTCTTGCAGTATTCAATAGCACTGTTGAATATTCCACCTACTTTGCCATCACCTGCAATTCTATGTATTGTCACATATTCATCATCATTGAGCCATTCACCGTTTTCAATATTTTCATAAGTCGGTTCATCACCAAAAACAAGTGCAAAAACACCATGAATTATATCATTTTCATCGCAAATGATATTGCAAATGCCACTTTCAATATCTTCTTTGATTAACTCAAGACTTGGATATGTATGGCCCCACTGGTTGGGATTTCCATTTTTTATCATGAAATCCTGCGCAATCCTGTAGATTTCCATGATATCATCCAAATCATTAGCTGTCGCTTTTCTAACTTTCATTAATGCACTTCCTAAATTTTAATAAATTAGCATAATTGAGTGTTGGCAGAAATTATTTGATTTTGAACATTTTTCATTTTCTCCTTTTGATTTTTTAGGACTTTTTTTAAGTTAGTGATATGAACTGTATTACACTAATAACTGAGTATAAATCCATT
>NZ_JAFQXT010000052.1 GCF_017406825.1 Methanobrevibacter sp. | reverse complement strand
TAAAAAAATTCCCAAAAGATAAACCATTAATGATAATGGGATGGTATAGTATTGCAGAAACAGATGACCCTGAAGACATTAACAGTATATGTTATCTCAAAGAAGTAGATATAGATACTTTAGAGGTCACAGGTGAAATACAAGACTTTGTAGCTATTGTTACTGACAAATACCATGAAATAGCAAGTGAATTTCCATAACTACATTAACGTCGGCTATTTGCTATTCAAAACTAACTTTCTGAAACCCTTTCATATATATCACAGTGGAAAACAAGATTGATTTGTGGAAGGGCTTCCGTTAATGTTAATGTCACCTCATTAAATCAAATCTAAAAAAATAGCTATTGAATTATCAACCGTATGTTAATGGAAACATAACTTATTGAAATTTCAAGAAGTTAGTTGATGTTTTTTAATTTTTAATTAATTCGTCTAATGTGATTAACTGTTCTTTTAAGGTTTTAATTTCATTTTCACCTATTTTAGAGATTATTGATTCTTCTATTTCATTATTGATTTGAAGAGCTGCCTTTTGTATTTCTTTTCCTTTTTTTGTGATTTTAACGATTTTTCTACGATTGTCTTCGGGATCAATTTCTTTTGTCAGAAATCCTTTCTTTTCAAGTATCTTCACAGATTTGGTTACGCTGCTTTTTCCTATGTTTGCTTTTTCTGCAAGATAATCTATAGAAACACCATTATTCAATGCTAAAACAAGGAGCACTCTTGTCTGACTTAATGTCAAATCCATTTCTTTAAGATAGCTATTCATGTAGTTTGTGTAATCGTTGAATAGATTGGCTATTAGGAATCCTAATTTTTTTTCTTCCATAGCAATGTTTATATATGATTATTGTTAAATAGTTTTCTATGAAATAGTTTCATAGGAAATTATTTTATAGGAAATAAAATTTTTTCGAGATGATAAAAAATGAAAACCGCAATAATATATGTTTCATCACACCATGGAAATACAAAAAAAGTTCTCGACGTAATGGCATATTCAAATGATATCGACTTATTAAAAATATCTGAAGCTAAAAAAACAGATTTTTCAGTTTATGATGCAATAGGATTTGCTTCAGGAATATATTTCCATAAATTCCACAAAGGCATCGAAAAGCTGGCTTCAGAAATTGACTTGACCGGCAAAAAGGTTTTCACTGTTTACACATGCGGCATTAATTACATAAACTATGCAAGAAGCATTCAAAAAACAATTAAATCCCAGAATTGTGAATTTATTGGAGGATTCAGCTGCAGAGGATATGACACATACGGATTTTTTGAAAAAATCGGTGGAATAGCCAAAAACCATCCCAACGAAAAAGACTTTAGAAAAGCTCGTGAATTTATAAAAAACAATTTGAGGTGATATTAATGAAAAAAATGATGAATAAAATGCCGTCAGTTGGCGTTGAAGGCCACTGGTCAGCGGATAAATTCAGCGACAATGTCCTGCAGGATGCACTGATAAGACATGCACTAGGATTAACCTACCTGCAAATGGCAGATGTAGGGGAAGTACTGGAAACAGTTGCTAAATTCAAAGCAGGAAAAGAATGGATTGATGCATGGTCTGAAATGGCAACAACACTTGAAAAAAGAGCAGAAAAATCCAACAGTAACGTGACAAAAGAAAGTGCATATCTAAGGGCATCAACCTATTGGAGAATTGCTTTAATGTATTTTAACTCAATTGATGATGATAGACTTTCCAAGTATTCTCAAAACAGTTTGGATTGTTATCATAAATATCTAGAAGTATCCACTTTCCCAGGAGAATATATCGAAATCCCTTATGGAGACTCATTTCTTCCAGCACATTATTATCAATCTCCCGTTGCAGATGAAAATGCACCGTTAATGATATTGACTCCTGGAAGAGATACTTTCGCAGAAGATACTGCATGGGTTTACAGACAGGCACTCGAAAGAGGAATAAACTGTCTTGTGTATGACGGTCCAGGTCAGGGATTTGCCCTTAGAATGAACGGAATTCCATTCAGACATGATATAGAAAATGTAATAACCCCAATTATCGATTACTGTTTAGAAAACTTTGAAGGCATAGATGAGGAAAACATAATACTTTTCGGAATAAGCTTTGGAGGATTTCTAGTGCCTAGAGCCGCAATCTATGATGAACGTGTTAGAATGTGTATTGTTGATCCAGGCAATGCAAACTGGGGCGGTGCCTTTGCTAAAAGACTTGAAATGATTCAAAAAATGCCAAAAGAAGTTCGTCCCGCACAATTGGACTTCATGCTTGAAGATTACATTTACAAGCACGGAGCAACATCCGAAACCATTTGTGATGAACTTAGAAAATTCGACAATACTGACATTATTAAGGATTTGGATTGTTTGACCATTGTAATGGATGGAACATCAGAAATGACACAAGGTGAAGCAAAAGTATTCTATGATATGCTTGAATGTGAAAAGGAATATTTATTGTTTGATGAAGATTCCGGTTCACAGATGCATGCCCAAATGGGAGGATATGCAACAGCAAGCGAAATGCTATTGGATTTAGTCGAAAAGCACTTAATCCAATAATCATTTCATTTTTCTAATTTTTTCTTTTAAATTCATATACTGTTGGAAACATAGCATCCACTTTAACATTAACGGTTGGGTTCAGCTATTCAAAACTAATTTTCTGGAACACTTGCATATATATCACAGTTCAAAATCAGATTTGATATTGAAAAAGGCTTCCGTTAATGTTAATGTCAATTAATTAAATCAAATCTAAAAAAAGTAGCTATTGAATTATCAACATCATGTTAATGGAAATTTAGTTCTGATAAACATAT
>NZ_JAFQXT010000051.1 GCF_017406825.1 Methanobrevibacter sp. | reverse complement strand
CGGTGATAATGCAGGTTATGATTAAAGCGCTAGTCGCATCAGTCATATTCGTTTTGGCAATATATGCATTCATTAAGGTTATTGCTTCACCATTCAAGAAAAATTTAGGAATAGGAGTATTGGATTTATTAAGTTTATTCATTGCACACATGAATGAAGGATCAAACTCCCTTGAAGGACTGTTTGAAAACATGAGTGAAGCTATTGACACCATTGTAACATTCATTAGTTTTAAAACAGAAAACGGCATAAAAGCGTTATTCATTTCTCCGTCAGTACATCCCGGACCATTGGGTGATTTGGGAGGATCCAATATGCCTACACTTCTTGCAAATAAATTCGACCATTTCACAATGGTTGCTCATGGCCCTTCAACACATGACTTTAACCCTATTGCAGTATCTGAAATTGATAAAATCGAAAATTCTGTCAAAAAAGGTTTGAAAACTGTTGAATATTCCAATGAAGCAAGCAAATTTGTAAGGTATAATGCGAAAAAAGCCCACATCGGCGTTCAATTCTTCAACAAGGGTATGGTTATCTTATCAACATTTGCTCCGGAAGCGGTTGACGATATTGAATTTGGTGTTGGACTTACCATGATGATGCAAAGCAGAAGCCATTGCAATGTGACAGATTCCGTGATTGTTGATTGTCACAATTCATTTACTGCTGAAAGCGGGGAAGTTTACCCGGGAAATGCGGAAGTTTTCCATTTAATCGACGCTATCGATAAGATTAATCCTGAAGAGGATAAATATGAAATGAAAGTAGGATGTTATGAAAATAACATGGACACGCTTGAAAAACATGACGGAATCGGTGAAAGCGGCATTAAAACAATGGTTGTTGAAGTTGGAGGTCAAAGAACCGCATATGTCCTATTTGATTCAAACAATATGGAAATCGGATTCAGAAAGGAGATCATGGATGCGGTGGATGATTTGGAGATAGATGAAATCGAGGTCATGACAACTGATACTCATACCGTGAACACATTTTCAAGAGGATATAATCCAATTGGTATTGTAAAAAGACCTGAAATAATTGAATATGTAAAATTGAGTATTAATGAAGCGATCAAAGATTTGGAAAAAGTAGAAGTTGGAACTGGAACTGAAAAAATAGAAAATCTTAATACTTTCGGTCCGAATAATTCGACAGAGTTGATTTCAACAATAAGTTCTGTTGTGGCGGTCAGTAAGATTATAGCTCCAGTTTTGCTTATTACAGCATTGTTTATTGCATTTGTATGGATTTTCTTTGGGGGATTATAAGTATAATATAAATAATGTATATGCAATAACCCAAGTAAAGAAAAATGGTGAAATTCCGTCCCATAACCATTGGCTGAATCCGGAGATTTCATCTCCTGCAATTTTTTGACAGAATTGACCTACGAAGTAAAGGATGATTGCTGCAATGAAGAATGCAAACACATCATTTTTGAATCCGAACCAACCGATGGATAATCCTGCTGATAATAAAGCCGCTATAAGGCCAAAAATAATATGAATACCTGTAACTTTAATAGTAATGTCCATGTATATCCTCCGTTAAATTAAATATATTAATATAATTTTAGTGAGTTATAATATATTAAAGTATTGATGAAAAAAGGTGTAAAACAATGAAACCAATGTCTAATGTTGACATTTTTACAATAAGTAATGAATTAAATAATCTATTGAGCGGAGCCAGAGTTGATAAATCGTTCCAGCCAACCCAGGATATAGTCGTTATAAGATTTCATGTTCCCGGAACCGGTAGAATTGATCTGGTTATGCAATGCGGCTCAAGAATACATACAAGCCAATACCCGCTGGAAAATCCGACTACTCCACCAACATTTCCCATGCTCTTGAGAAAAAGAATCAAAGGGGCTCATGTGGAAAGCATCAAGCAGCATAATTTTGACCGTGTAGTTGAAATAAGAGTGAAAAAGGACAAATACTACACTGTAATCGTGGAGTTGTTTGACAAAGGAAACATCATTCTTTTAGATGATGAGAATAACATCATATTGCCTCTTAAAAGGAAACATTGGAGTACCAGAGATATTAGTTCCAAAAAAGAATATTTGTTCCCCGAAGAAAGAGGAATCAACCCGATAACTGCCGACGAAGAGGAGTTCAAATCATTATTCCAGGATAATGAAAGCGATGCCGTAAGAACCCTTGCAAGAAACGGTCTTGGAAGCTTATATGCAGAAGAAATTATTAAAAGGGCAAATGAAATAACCGAAATTGATAAGAATACTCCAAATGCTGAAATAAGTGACGAACAGTTGTCAGGATTATACGCTGGATTTAAAGATTTGTTCGACAGCCTGAAAGATGGGGAAATAAAACCCCAAATAGTGAAAAGTGACGGCAAAGAGGATGTTGTTGCATTGGATTTGGTAAAATATGAAGATTATGAAAAAACATATTTCGAATCATTCAATGAGGCCTGTGATGAGTTTTACTCCAAAAAAGTCAATACAGATATAAAAAATGTTCAGGAGTCCGCCTGGAATAAGAAAGTAAACAAGTTTGAAAAACGGTTACGTTTACAAGAAGAAACACTTGATAATTTTAACAGGACAATTGAAGATAGCCAACATAAAGGGGAGATTATTTATTCTAATTACCCTTCAATTGAAAACATCATAACTGTTGTGAATCAGGCTAGAAGCAAGGACTACTCTTTTAAGGAAATTGGAAAAATCCTGAAAAAAGCCAAAGAGGACGGGATGAGTGAAGCCCAAATATATGAGTCAATAGATAAATTAGGCGTCCTGACTTTGAACATAGATGATACTTCTTTTATTATTGATCCCAAGATCACCATACCTGAAAATGCTGAAAATTACTACGAAAAAGCTAAAAAAGCAAAAAGAAAAACAAAAGGAGCATTAATTGCTATAGAAAATACCAAAAAGCAACTTGAAGATATCAAAGCCAAAAAAGACGTTGCAATGGAACGCGTTGCAGTCCCTAGAAAGAGAGTGAAAAAAGACCTTAAATGGTATGAGAAACTAAGATGGTTTGTAAGTTCCGATGGAACTCTAGTAATCGGAGGGCGTGACGCCAACAGTAATGAGAACGTTGTAAAGAAATATCTGGAACCGAATGACATTTATCTGCATGCTGACATACATGGTGCATCATCAACTGCCATCAAACTGAATGGCGGCGAATTAAATGACAATCTCCTTAAAGAATCCGGGGAGTTCGCAGCTTCATTTTCATCTGCTTGGTCTCTTGGTTTCACATCCCAGGACGTCTTTTGGGTCCACCCAGAGCAAGTCACCAAAACACCAGAATCAGGGGAATTTTTAGCAAAAGGGTCATTTGTCATCAGAGGCCATAGAAACTATATCCGAGGCGCAAGGGTAAAAATAGCTATAGGAATAGTTGACTACGAAGGAAAAAGAATAATGGCCGGTCCTATCGAAGCTTTAGAAGCCCATTGTGAAAACTATGTTGTAATCAAACCGGGTTATACCAAAAAGGAAGCAATCGCTAAAAAAATCATAAATAGAATAAACGAAGATGACCTATTAACATTGGATGACATTATAAGGGTGCTGCCATCTGGAAAATGCGACATAGATGAAGAGTATCATCAAAGAAAAAAATATGAAAAAAATTAATCCTGATAGTTTTCAGGATTAAATTCAAAATATTCGTCAGGATTCATTACCACAACATCAATATTCGGGTTGAACTGACTTACAAAATTAGCAAAGATTGCAGGGTCTTGTTCTATTGGCGGAAATGTATTGTAATGCATCGGAATAACCACTTTTGGATTCATCCACATTGTAGCTAAAGCCGCTTCAAAAGGACCCATAGTGAATTTATCACCAATAGGCACTAAAACAACATCTGGTTTATATATTGCACCAATAATATCCTTCATATCACCGAATAAACCTGTATCTCCTGCATGGAATATCTTAGTTCCATCTTCAAATGTTATTAAAAAGCTTGCAGCCGTACCTCCCGGAACGGTTTCCTCAACAATGTCAATGTCTGAGGAGTGTTTGGCATCAAGCATGGTAAATTTAATATTTCTGTAAATAAAAGAACCTCCGATATTGACACTGATGTTTCTTATCCCTTGTTTTGCTAAAAAGAGTGAAATTTCATGAACACAGGCAATAGGTGCATTAGTACTATTGGAAATCTCCAATGCATCGCCAAAATGGTCTGAATGTCCATGAGTCAGCAAAATAATGTCCGGATTAAGTTCTTCTACAGGCACTTCACAGGCAGGATTATTGCTAATAAATGGATCAATTAAAATCTTTACCCCATCATCACTGATTATTTCAAATGCAGAGTGACCTAACCACCTGATTTCCATTATGCAACACCGCCAGATGCATTGGCAACCAGAATATTCTCATCTAAACTTGAAGCTATATCCCAAGTTTTCTCGAAATCAGCCCTGATAGTTGAAATTGATGACCTGTCGTCATAGATGGCACCATATTCCATGTCATTTTTGCCTTCAGATATAATCATTGCATGTGAATCATCAGTAATCAAGTTTATAGCATGAACTCTAGGAACTGTTTTAATATGTACTCCCTGTTTCAATAAAGAAGATATTAAAAACATGTAGGATACATCTGAAACATCGAATTCATTAATGATGACTCTGGAATAGATTGTTGGAACATGAGACAAGACTCTATCAGACAAATCATTTAATGATGGAATTTCGAGCATTATTTCTTTATGAACATTAACGGCCAAATCATCGAAAGCTTCTTTGGAAGTTAATACACCAGAATCGGAAATCACGTAACTGTTGAGTGATTTAGGAACCGGCAAACTCTCAGGATCGTTGATGTCAATTTTAATATCTCTAGCAGGCACTTCTGGCTCAATTTTAGTTGGAGTATGTAAAACTGGTTCAGGAAGTGGTGAATCTTCTGCTAAAGCATTTTGAATCTCATTGGAGTTATGAGTTGGTTCAACGATGAATTCAGGAACCTCATCAACATAATATTCGTCATCACGCCTCCTAGGAGCCCTGGTAACCTTTACCGGTTTGCCGTAATACGGAGTAAATGTAAGTTCATTGTCGAAACTAACTTCCTGTTCCTCATGAGGAACGACATTTAAAACAGCTTTTGGATTATCCTCGAATGAAGATCCGAAAAATCTGGAAGTTGAAGTGTCCGGATAATCATCAACAATAATCTCATCAAATTCGACATCGTCCTCGTAATCATTAAATTCCTTGCGAACTTTTAATGGACGAGCATTTTTTTCTTTTGATTTTCTTTCTAATCCTCTAAAAGAAGAAGAATTTGATTCTTTTGACTCTATAAATTCTTTAATCATATTAGTAGTTCTATCTGCATTCAAATCAACAAAATAGCTGACCATCATTATAATTCCTACGATTGAAATGAGTAAACCAACTATTAACAAAAGGTCTATTAGATTATAGACAATTGTTTCGTATGCAAGGAGAACACCAATTACAAATAAAATAAAACCTGAAACTAATTTTATTGTATTTCCCACGATTTCACCCTTATCAAATATTATCACTCTATTATTTAACTATTAATTTATTTATTCGAAACCATTTATAAAGTTATTGGAAAAAAACACGAAAATTTAAGGAAAAAAGAGCAAAAGTAATACCTTTTTTATATATTAGTAATATTAATATATTAAAAAATCTAAGATTTATATGGTGATAAAGATGAAAAAAATGAAAAAATTTATCAATGAAAATTCAGGTCAAGGAGCCGCAGAATATATTCTTCTGTTTGGAGGAGTTATTGTTATTGCATTGCTTGCATTAACAATATACAGATCATATATGAACACAAGTGATGTCAGCTTAAAAGCAAAAGACGATATCATGGATGTTAGAAACACCATACTGGACAATAGGACCCATGTCTAGAAAAAAACTTGATAATAAAGGACAGGGAAGTGCGGAATTAATCTTAATAATTGGCGGATTAATCGTTGTCGTACTTCTGATAGGAAGCTATATGTCAAATATAACTCAAAAGACACAAACAAATATTCACAATTTATTAAAAACAGAACGAAATTATTTGATAAATAAAATATGAAATAGAGAGTGAATCTCTCTATTTTCCAACTAATAAAGAATTTAAAATTTCATTCCAAGATTCGGAATTGATATTGTTTAAGTTCATTGCTGTTCTAGATACAACTCTGATATCCTGTGGACATGCAGTTACACAGGCTCCGCACAGGTTACAGAAGTCCAAATTAGTAACGGATTTGCCATCAATAATTTCAACAGCATTACATGGACATATATCTAGACATGCGTGACATGAATCGCCTTTACAAACTTTTTCGTCAGTTTCAACCAATTCCAATGTACCTTCAAATGGTTTGGTAATTGTAATCGCATCAACTGGACATATTTCTGAACACCATGAACAGTTAACACAGGATTCTTCGGAAATGAATGTATTCCCAGTAATCTCAGGAACAGGAATCTCATCTGCCCACATGCAAGTTGAACAAACTTGTTTGATTGCATCTTCAGGACATACTCTTTTACATATTCCGCAGAAAATACATTTAGACAAGTCCACTTCTATGGAATTATTTACCAAATCACTGGTTGATTTTGGGATATTCTTAACTGTTATAGCTCCGGCAGGACACATATCTGCACAGAAAGAACAGTATATGCAATCATCAGTATTTATTTCAATTTCCCCTCTAACCAGGTCTACAGGATTAGGGAGGAATCTTTCAAAGATAATTGAATCCCTTGGACATACTGAATAACATCTGCCGCAGTACATGCACTCTTCATCATCAACTTCTGATTTGACATCCCAAGTAGGATATGTTGCTAAATCTTTAATTGATACACCATCAATATTTAATGATAATGAATCAAATGGACAAGCTGTTGAACATAAACCACAAAGTACGCAAGAATCAGAATTGCATGAAATGAAATCCATTTCTATTAATCCGCGTGCAATTGGCACAATAGGTCCTAATCTTAAAGAATCTGTTGGACAAACATTGACACATATTCCACAGCCCACACAATTTTCATCCTTGTATGATAAAAAACGGTGTTCTTCACCTTCTCTCTCAATATTAAACATACTATCCCTCATGCTTTAGATATGGCTTGATTTGGACAATTTTGTATACAAAGGTCGCAATCATCACAGTTTTCAGGAACTATTTTTACATCCCCGTCTTCTTCTATGATGGCTCCTTGCTCACAAAGTTTAATGCATAACCCTTGAACAGGACAATCTTGGATATGTCCGCAAGCATCAGGATCAATTTTTACTGCCATATAACCACCTCGTTTACATGAAAAAATTTTTCATGCCAATCATATATTTATCGAAATGCACATATAAACATATCGATTATTTTTCCGAACTGATAAAAATCCCACTTCGATTAATCTCTCCCCTTCTAATCCTTGTAGAAGAAATGGGATTTCCATCATAAGCCAACACAAAACTAACTACAACAATATCCAGAGGGTTCATGCCCTTAGAACTTCTAATCTCATTTATTTTAATGGCAGTCGGTTCAGTCTCTTCACTGACAACAATTGCATCAAAATCCTCATCATAAATAGTAGTACCATATGGATCTTCTAATGGAACCACAACAAAATTAGATTCATCAGGAAAAAAAGACTTAAGATTGCTCATTCTTATTTTACAAGAATCAATATCTCCTTTCAGTCCTCCAAAAGCATCAGAAGTGACGCCAATTTCAACTTTATCCCCAATTTCAAAAGCAGTGGACAGCAATTTTCTATGCCCATCATGAAATTTATCAAAAGTTCCGCCAACAGCCACCTTTTTATATTTTTTAGAAGTCATAATACTGTTCCAATTAGCTTGTTGGTTAATTGTTTATTATTACTAATATAAATTAATAGCTATAAAAAAAGAGAGAATAAAAAAATTAAAAAAAAAATTAAAAGTAGATAAACTAGAATGAAATGGATGTATAATATCCCTTAAGCTTATATGAGTTTGTATTCCAGTTTACTACTTTACCTAACGAGTTCCTAGAACTTACAGGGTCTGCAACAGTCCAAGTATCACCTATCAATACCATTCCCCATACGTGACCGTAAGTATTACCGCTTGAGAAATGGCAAGTACCATGGACATACATGGTAGGTAATCCCGCACATCTAAACATTGCAACGACCAAATGAGCCTGGTCAACACAATTACCGTGTTTTGCTTTTAATGTGCCTGCTGCCCCATATCTGGTGTTATAATAGAAAGTATAGGAGATTTTATCCCTTACATAATTATAAATCACAGTTGCTTTTTCCTTGTCACTCTTACAATCCTTTGTTAACTTAGAGACTAACTGTTTAATTTGAGCATCGTTAATTTCACAGTTTTTAACAGCTGCCAAGTACGGTGCAAGATTACTAATCTTATTCTTAAAGTTTAATACTCCAGTTATGGCGGAAGAGTAACCTCCGAAAGATTTAACATTAGTGTAAGTTGGCATTTTATTGTGGTTACCATAGTAAGTGAGAACATTTGAAAATGTGCTGACCAGACCCTGATAACCGATGGTTCCAACCTGTGAACTTACGGAATTAGGAATAACTCCTTTGGATTCCGCAGTATTTACAACCTTTTTAGCCACACTAAGATAATTTCTTAGATAACCTAGGTTATATGCTCCTAGAGGTTTTGTAGGGTTATCTAAAATCTTAAGGGAGATATCTTTTTTATTGCCTGCTTTCAGATTTACAATAGCTTTGGAAGCCAGATATAAATAGTCAGCGGTTTTAAATGTAGCATCCCCTATTTTGACTGTGGAAGGTAACTTATGATTATTGGAAATATAGCTTCTGACACTTTTTGAAGCCTTTATAATGTCACTAATAGCTACCTTGTTCAAAACATAAACTTTGGAGGAACCGTGATATGCTCCGCAATTGAAGCTTATGCTATAACTTCCTTTAGATAATGTACCTAAATTAACTTTAGCTATGCCGTTATCGTTTGTCTTAGCGGTTAAAGTTTTACCCTTGAAAGTGAAAACAACATTCTTATTCTTATAAGCATTATTATTTTCATTGACGACTTTAACTGAAAATGTGGCTTGGTCACTGACAGGGAGATAATTGCTTACAGGAATGAATTTGGCTCCTTTAACTGTAACCTTAGTGGATACCGGAGCAGATTTATAGATAGGATCTGCAAGTAAAGTTTTAATTGTATAATGACCTGCGCCCAATGTGATTTTCAATTTTACAACACCGTTGGAATCAGTCTGATAAATATGAGATTTACCGTTAATGGTGGATTTAACAAACACTCCTTTAAGAAGATTGCCTGATTCATCTTTAACAACTGCTCTGTAATAAGAATCCTCATTTGCCTTCATTGTTAAATCTTTTGCACTGATTTTAGCGACTTTATACAAGACTATAACTCTCTTTGAACCATAACTATAATCCTTTAATCCCGCATTAGAGTAATAATATTTTGCAAGATAGTTACCTGGTTTAATATTCTTCAGGTTAAGGGTTGCGGTACCTTTACTGTTAGTTTTGCAAATTGAAGTTTTTCCATTAAGCACGATTTTGACATTTTTATCCGCTAAAACATTGTCATTGCTATCAGTTAATTTGACATGAAGTTTTGATCCATCATTGTAATACATTACTACAACTGAAGAAGATAATTTTGTAGTAGGGCTGGCGACAATAATAGATGCCTGACCGGAACTGCCTCCAAAATTATTATCTCCTGAATACTTGAAACTAATTTTATAAGTACCTTTAGCAAGAACAGGAATAGTTACAGTGGCTTTCCCATTCGCATCAGTCTTTGAGGTTACTGTTTTATTATTGTAAGTAAAAGAGATTTTCTTGTTTTTAAGTAACGTATTATGTGCTGTTTTCAAAACAACACTGAATGAACCTTTTTTATTGGCATGAATGTAAGTTTTACTATTTGAGTTCAAATTAGTACTGTCTTTCTTAACCACAATGTTATATGAAACCTTTTCATTGGTATAAGGGTTTGTGGTGGTGATTACATACTTGCCTGCAGCCAAATTAATGTGAATACCTGCTTCACCATTATCATTGGTGGTTCTGGTATAAGTTTTACCATTGAATTTGAAAGCAATTTTGGTTTTTGCTAATGCTGAATTATCTTTCCAGAATTTTACAACATATTTTGTTGTATATCCGCAATATTTAGTTAAATCACTTCCAGTAACTGAGGATAACACCTTAACTTTCTTAGAAAGTGATGATGAAGAATAATTTGAATTTCCTCCATAAGTTAATGCAATTGCATATGTTCCAACTTTTAAACTAGCTGTTTTGATTAATGCAATTCCTTTGGCATCGGTGAATGCTGAGTAAGTTTTCTTGTTCACTTTTAAAGAAACTTTCTGATTTGATAAGGGGTTATCATTTTTATCTTTTAAAGCTACTTTGAAGGTAGTGGCTGATTTTCCATAGTGAGCATTGGAAATACTTAATTTTGTAGAAACTAAGGTAGCAGATTTGGCACTCAATACAGTTGCACCTTCAGTACCGACTACATTGCTACTTGAAATATCAGTGGCAACTCTATCACTACTTGAAATGGATGAACTGATAATGTCATCGGCTACTTCGCCAACATTGGAAGCGATTTGTCCGTTATTATCCTCAGATGAGTCGGCACTAATATTTAGAACCTCATCATCTGGACAATTTCCCAAATTATCATCATGAGAATTAACTATATTAGTTTCTGAGATAGAATACTCGCTAGAAATTTCTAATTTATCTTCTGCAGATAATGAATAGTCATTATCTCCTATTAAATTTGAATCTTCTTTATTTACAGCATTTAATGAATCTGCTGCGCTAACTGATCCTATGATAAGGAAAAATATGAACACGACAGATAACACTAATGCCTTATTTTTTATCGAAATTTTTCCACCTCTTGGTTCTCATTACGAAAATTTTATAGTAAAATATGATTATACTAAAATATAGTATTTCATAATGAGTGGATAAAGATTATTTATTTTATATTATATAAATGTTTTTAAAACTCCAATATATGAAAAACGGCTTAAAAATACTCAAATTAATCAGAAAAGATTAAAAACTAGTAGAATAGCAAAATTAAGAAAAAAATATATTAAAATTATCTATGAAAAAATCAAAATACTTAAATTTGCAATAAAATTTTAACAAATCCATAAAAAATGAAATTTAAAATTGACAATATTTTATAGAAAAAATTAGTTTATATTCAGTAATTAAACCTAAATTCAATGAAAAATTGTCTGATTTGATAAAAAATAATTGAAATAGTAAAAGTATTTGGAAAAATAACTCCAAAATATTAAAATTAAAAAATTCACAAAAAGTTGATTCAATGCTGTATGAAAAAAACATTTTTCAAAAGGACTACAAGAAAGTAGATATGCGATTCGCATTGGCTTATCCGAATATTTATAGAACAGCAATGTCTTCATTAGGTTATAACCTATTATATAATCTGATTAATGAACGTGAGGATACCTGGTGTGAAAGGATAATCTATCCAAGCATTAAATCACTCGAATCCAATACTCCTGGAAAGTATTTTGACATAATAAGCTTTTCTCTTCAGTTTGAGGAAGACTATTTTAATGTTTTGGAAATGCTTAAAGAAGCCGAAATTCCACTGAGAAGAAAAGACCGCGGAGATGAATATCCTTTGATTATCGCAGGAGGGCCTTGCGCAACCGCAAATCCTCTCCCCATGTCTGATTTTATTGACATATTCATTATTGGAGAAGGTGAAAATTCGATCAATGAATTTTTAAACGTCTATAAGGACTCTCCCGATAGGAACCTGGAAAGATATCTGGACATTGACGGGATCTACATTCCGGAATTTGACAATGAAACAAAAATCACTCTTGTAGACAACATGAATGAAACCTACCATATAACACAGCCGGTTTTGAGTAAAAGTGATGACGAGGACTATCAAAGTGTCTTCAATAACACAATCATGCTGAACGTTTCAAGAGGATGTACACGGGGATGCAGATTTTGCATGGCAGGTTATCTTTACAGACCTGCAAGAGAGACCGACTGGAAAAATTTAATCGACATTGCAATTGAAAACAGGAAAAATTCAGGATTGAATAAGGTTACGCTCATCGGCGCGGCAGTTTCTGATTATAGTGATTTGGATAAATTGATTGATGGACTTGAAAAAGAGGGTTTTCAAATTTCAACACCTTCACTGAGAATCGAATCGATTACCATGGAAACATTGACCACACTGAAAAAAAGCGGATTGAAAACCATTACACTTGCACCTGAATCGATTGCCCGACTTAGAAAAGTAGTGAATAAAGAGATACTAGAAAAACAAATTTTTACAGTAATAAAAAATGCAGTTGAATTGGATTTCAATATTAAACTATATTTTCTAATAGGAATCCCCGGTGAAAGTGATGAGGATATTCATGAGCTTTGCGAATACATGAAAAAAATAGCCCATATGCATAAGAATCCTAAAAGGGTAAAATTCAGCATAAATCCTGTAATTCCAAAACCCCATACTCCACTTCAATGGGAATGTTATGATTTTAAAGATATAAAAAGGAAAACAAGATATATTCAAAAGGAAATGAAAAATTATAACATAAAATGCGAAAGTCCTAAAAAAGGACTAATTCAATATATACTGTCTTGTGGAGATAGGGGCATTTCTACGATTATTGAAAAATCTCTAGAAAAACAACCGACACTCAAGGAATGGAGAGAGATTACTCCAAAATATGATCTTGATGAAAAATTACCTTGGAGCAATATTGACGTTGGCGTAAATGAAAGATTTCTGAAAATCGAGCACAGAAGATTAAAAAATCTAAAGCAAACCCCCTGGTGTGAAACATCACCATGCTATAATTGCGGGGCATGTGAAAAAGTATTACTAGAAAAAAATTAATTTACTATAATAATATACTATAATATAAGTGAGGCAAAATTTATGATAAAACCGGCAAGCAGAACAAAATTAATAGAATTATCATTAATCAGAAAAATGTTTGAAGCTACAAATCCCGATGCCATCAACTTGGGTATTGGCGAACCGGATTTCGATGTGCCGCAAAACATTAAGGATGCAATGAAAAAATCAATTGATGAAAATGACACTCATTATACTCCGAATAAGGGATATATTGAATTGAGAGAAGAAATTGTTAAGAAATTCAAAAAAGACAACGGCATCAATACCAACCCTGAAAATGTCATCGTAACGGTTGGAGCCAGTGAAGGATTATACATCAGTGCACAGGCATTCATGGAACAAGGGGATGAGATACTTTTACCAAATCCAAGTTTCCTATTATATGAATCCGTCATCAACCTTGCTGGTGGTACAATCGTGCCTGTTGACTGTAAAATGGAAAATGAGTTTAAGCTAAAATCAGATGACGTTCAGGAAAAGATTACTGATAAAACAAAAGCAATATTCTTAAATTCCCCATCAAACCCAACAGGTGCGGTAATGGAAAAAGAAGACATTAAGGCGATTGCCGATTTATCCATGGATCATGATTTTTTAATTATTTCAGATGAAATCTATGAAAAGATAATATATGACAAAAAACATTACTCCCCTGCAAAATACAGCGACAACGTGATAACCATAAACGGATTTTCAAAAACCTACGCAATGACAGGATTAAGAATCGGTTATTTGACTGCAAACGACGAACACTGTGAAGAATTATTTAAAATACATCAAAACAGCATAGCATGCAGCAATTCTACAGCGCAAAAAGGAGCCTATGAAGCATTGACCGGTCCGCAGGATGACGTAACAAAAATGGTTAATGAATTCCAAAGAAGAAGAGATCTGATTGTGAGTCGTTTGAATGGAATGGGCTATGAAACAGTCAATGCCGAAGGGGCATTTTATGTATTTCCAAAAATCGAAGATGAAGATTTCGTCAAGAAAGCTGCAGAAGCAGGCGTAATCACAGTTCCGGGATTTGCATTCGGATCCAATGGAAAAGGACATATCAGAATGTCTTATGCCAATTCTTATGAAAATATCGAAAAGGCAATGGATATACTTGAAGAGAGTGTAGTTAATGGATGAAAATAGAACTAAAACCGGAACAAAAGCTTCATTTGTAGCGATAACGGCTAATTGCTTTTTAACGGTTTTCAACATCATTATAGGATTACTGTCCGGAAGTTACGCATTGGTATCTGAAGGAGCCCATACCTTTTCAGACGTGATAACTTCAGTAATAGCTTATATAGGGTTTAAGATAGGTCAAAAACCCGCAGATAAGGAACATCCCATAGGTCATGGACGTGCAGAAGCCATAAGCGGATTATTAATAGTGATATTTCTGGCAATTGTTGCCTATGAAATTATCACCGGTGCTGTTGATAAAATAATGCATCCTTCTTTAATTACCGTTCCGGACATATATGCGGCAATAATGGCCGTCATAGGAATATTTGTAAACTATTTCATAAGCGAATACATTATCAGAATCGGTAAGGATATCAGAAGTCCCGCTATAGTTGCAGATGGAAAACATCAAAGAACAGACATATTTACTTCTGTTGCCATTTTAATCAGTGTAGTTATATCAAACATTGGTTATCCTATTTTAGATCCCCTTGTTGGATTATTGATAGGTTTATTAATCATTAAAACAGCTTATGAAATCGCTAAAGAAAATATTGACAATATAATGGGGAAAGTGCCATCACAGGAACTGATAAGCAAAATACAAACCGTTGCCAATTTAACTCCGAATGCTCAGAATGCACATAACATTAAAGTCGATTATTTAGGCTCATATGCCACCGCATACCTGCATGTTGAAGTTGATGGAAATATGCCATTAACTGAATCCCATCAAATTGCACATGACGTGGAAAACAATATCCTTAAAGCCATTCCTGAAATAAAATCAGTTATGGTGCATGTGTGCCCTATTGGATTAAAATATAATCATGATCAAGAAATAGATAATTAAAAAGCGCCGGGACGGGGATTTGAACCCCGGAGGTCATAAGACCATCGGATTAGCAGTCCGACGCCGTACCAGGCTGGGCCATCCCGACTAGTAAAAAACAGTATACTAAATAATATGTTTAAACATGTTAATAAAGTTAATTATTTTTTTAATGGCGTGTTCAAAAGTGGACTAATCTCAAAAATATAAGTGATCTAAAAAAGCCAACTCCACCCCGGGATTCTACAAGCATTGCATGTTAACAGTAGAGCTGCTCCCTTCCGGGCCTGACCCGTTCCTGTATCAGAGATGACTAATTTTTACCCTCCAGTAAAAATCTCACCACCACCAATCCTGTAGGACGAGGTTTCTATGTTGTTTTTCTAGGCTTATACTCTCTTAAAAAGCCGCCTTTTGAACTTCGACTGCACCAAAGGGGGTGTGTGCTTACAGAGGACCCCTAACCCTCCAGTCTAGCCAACTTTATATTTGATTTTAATCTTATATAAATGTTAGTGAAAAATATGGAAATAGGCTGAAAAATAACAAAAAAATAAATTAAAAAAACAATACTGGAAAAAAAGTCATTTCCAGTAACAAGCTGAAAACAGTTAAATTTAAAAAATAATAAAAAAATAAAGGAAATATTAGAATATCTCTTGAATAATATCTCCATCAGAAATAATTCCAACTAATTTATCCCCATCAACGACAGGAAGCTGATTTAAAATACCTGATGAAGCACTTTCCTTCATTACTTTAATGGCGGTTTCAATAGTGTCTTCAGGGGAAACTGTAACCACAGACTCAATCATTATTTCCTTGACACTGGTTCCCAATTCATATTTATCCAAAATTAGGTTGTGCCCTACATCAGTTGCAGTTATAATACCAATTAACTTATCATCTTCCAAAACCGGAAGAGAACTGATTTTATGTTCCATTAACTTTTCAAACGCATTTACAACATCGACATCGGAGGTAGTTGTAATTACATCACATGTCATTATATCTTTAACTTTCTTGTTCAACATTTTCCGCACCCACAAATTTATCAAGAATATCCTCAACCATCAAATCAATGGTTTCGTTAATATCCCTATTGTTAATTACACGAGTATGATGAATTTTAGCCTGTTCGACTAAAAAATTCTGAGTTTTTCTGATTGTATCAAAATTATCCATATATCTTTCAAGAGACCTTTTAACCCATGGCTGTCTGCATCTTGAATAAAATCTTTGTTTATGAGCTTCCTCATCATCAACAGTCAATGTGAAAATAATGATATTATTATCTTCAATCAAGTCTTTTCTTATGAATCCTGGAACCACATGAACCCCTTCGATGATTGTGCTGATTCCCTCTTTTACAGATCTTTCAATGATTGCTTCAATTCCCACATTAACAACATCCACATGACTGATAAATCCTTCAATAACGGAATCCACTCGGATAGCCGGTATTCTTATGCTTTCATATGCATCGAAACTTGATTTATGAATCACAGGACTCAGTTCTTTGGAGACGATCTTACGCATTACTTCGCGAATCATATCAGTGCTTATAAGGTTTTTTAATCTTAATCTATTAGCAAGTTCGAATGCCATTGAAGATGTGCCCACTCCTGACGCTCCACCGATTAAAATAATCAATGGCTTTTTGGAAGTTCTTAAAGCCCTCAAATTTTTGTATTTGACAGCGATTTTTGAATCAACGGATTCAAGATGATTCAATACAACATCAGCCAAATTCTGACTGGAAATTTCAGTGATATTATTTTTAATTAAATCCGCTTCAATATCACTGGCGATTTCATGGGCCCTTTCAATACCGATATCCGCAACATTCAGGGACCTGGACATGATTCCTTTGGAAAATGGCTCTTTATACTTTTTGCCCTCAACATCTCCAGTAACCCATATCATGATAATCTCTCCTAAAATATCTAAATTAATATCTTAATGTAATCGTAAATATAATTTTTTATTTGAATTTGGATATTTACTAAAAAAAATAGAAAAAATAGAGAAGAATGATTCATTCTTCTAATGAAATAATGCTTATTTCATAATTAGAGCCGTCAATTACATCGATTAAGACAGCTCCGTTGTCTCTAAGCATTCCTGGATTTGCTACATCAGTAGTTTTTCCAATTTTACTTAGGGATTTGGCTTCATGAATATGTCCGCATAAGTTTATTTGAGGTTCAAACTCGTGTATTGATTTTAAAATACCCGGACTTCCGACATGCTCACCGTTTTCAACCCTATCAGCTTCTGTGTTGAAAGGAGGTGCATGAGTGACTAAAATTTTCACCTTAGGAACATCAGTATTGTAAACATAATCATAGTTAGCTAACAAATCATATACCTGTCTGTAGATTTTGTCATCATCCATTTCACCCGGTGTGTCAAATGGAGTTGGATTAGACCCTCCAAAACCGAATAATATTGCATCTCCATATGCAATTATATTGTTGTGAAGGCAAAATGATACGTCATTAATAGCATTACAAATTCCGTTAGGGTCGCAATTGCCCGGAATTGCTATTACGTCCACTCCACAATCGGCTACCTTATTGATGAATGTCTCTACAAAGTCCAGAGGTCCGAAATCGGTAATATCCCCTAAGATTAAAACCAAATCTATATCATTATTGTTCAAATAAGCATATAAGTTTTCATTTTCTTCGCCGTGAATATCACTAATAGCTAATATTTTAACCATATAATCACCATTAATCTTCTAAAAAGAAAGAACCCATTTCTTTTAAGCCGAATTTAAGGTCTTCCTTATCTCCATGCAGTTGAATAGTCACATCATCGTCATACTCGATGATAAGTCCATTCCATTCTGCAATTTCCTGAACTCTTTCTTCAGCCAAAGGCACCCTTAAGTTAATTCTACCGGTTGTTAAACCCGGAGGGCTGTTAACCAAGAATTTTGACCTTGAATCTGCAAATTCAAATACTTCTTTTCCTTGCATGGCCTGTTTCAATAAGTCAAGCCATTCATCAGCATATTCTTCGCCTTCTTCTTCAGCTATAGCCAAGAGAGTTCCTTGAATATTGTTTAATGACATTTCTGCTTTTGCCAAACCGTTAATCAAATCAGGATGGGAAGGATCTCTTTTATATGAACTGATTGTTGATCTGATTATTCCCATCTCAGGGTTAATTCCACTTGGGATTTTATATCCTTTTTTTGTCAAATCTTTTAAAAGATGATTTAGAATTAACCAGTTTTGTTCTGATGGCAAACTCATAAATGTCCACCTATTATTTTTAGAGTAGTGTGATTGATTTTAGCATCTGCGTCTTTAAGTTCTCTTTCAATTTCGCTAGTACTACTATATGAATCTAAAAATAAAACATGATGAGTGGAAGTTCCTGCAATGTTTAGAATTGCTATTTCATCATCAGATTTGAGTTCTCTTTTATCAATAGTTGCTTTGAATTGAACGTAAGGTTCATATTCTTCTGGAAGGTCAGAATATTTGAATATTCCATCTAATGTTGCTACAAACATAATTACACCTCTAATTATTGTTACATTAATATATTTAACCACTTAATATATAAACATGATTACGAATTATTCGTATTTAATCAAACAAAAAAATTCTTTGTAAAAAAAATAGTTATCACGAGGATAACTAAACCCGAATTGTGTTTTCAATACCTAAAAAAAATAAAAGATAAGGATTAATAATCCTTAACTATTCTCCTAATGCTTTTTTAATAGCTGGAGTTGCGTCAATTTTTTGAGCATCGAAAGTTAACTCTTCAGCAGATAATCCCATAGCTAATCCGTATAATTGAGCTAAGTGGAATACTGGTAATGCGAAGTCAGTTCCGTATCTTTCGTTTACTTCAACTTGACCTTGGTCAAATTGCATGTGACAGAAAGGACATACGTTAACGATTGCGTCTACGCCTGCTTCGGTCATGTGGTCAAGTTTTTCTTTAGTGAAACTGGTAGTAACATCTAAATCTCTTGCTCTTAAACCTCCACCTGCACCGCAGCACATCATTTTGTCTTTGTAGTCTACTGATTTAGCACCAGTGATTTCTACAAGGTCATCTAAAATAGATGGGTTTTCTGCGTTGTCTTCAATACCAATAGTTTTGGTAGGTTTTAAGAAGTGGCAGCCGTAGTGTACAGCAACATTTAAGTCTAAAGGTTTTTCAATTAATGAAGCTAATTTTTCAAATCCGACATCGTCTCTTAAAATTTGAGCGAAGTGTTTAACATTAACAGTACCTTTGTATTCTCTGCCGATTTCAGCTAAGTTAGCGTTAACTTTAGCTCTTTTTTCTTCATCTTCTTGTAAGATATGGTTACATTCAAATAATGAACCGAAACATCCATTACATTCGGTCATGATGTCAGCACCCATGTCTTCAGCAATAGTTAAGTTACGAGCTGCGATTGTAGCCCAGGTTTCTTCATCGAAAGAACCGAATACACCAGGAGCAGGACAACATGATGCTCCTTCCATATCAGTTAATTTAATATCTAATGCTTCGAATAATTTTCTGGTAGCTTTTTCAACACCAGGATAACGGTTGTTCATGATACAACCTAAGAAGTATGCGATTTCCATATTATAACTCTCCTCAATTCATTTATTCTTTTAATCCGCCGGTTGCTTCATCGTAACCGATTAATTCATCAAATGCGGTAATTTTACATAATTTTTGAACTTCTTCTAATGCTTCAGGATAACTGTGAGTTGTTGGTGGTAATTCTGGAAGGCCAATTTTAACTCTTAAAGCTTTAGCAGCATCGTTAATAGGTACTGCGTGACCAGTGTTGATTACGAAAACTCCAGTCATTTTGTGAGGTTTTGCCATGTAACCTGCGTGAGCAGCAATGTTACGTGCTTTTTTGATAATTTCCACAATTTTAACACTTCTAAGACATCTTTCTTGGCAAGTGTAACAAGTGGTACACATCCATAAAGCATCATCAGTGATTACTTCTTCTTTTAATCCAAGTAAACATTTTCTGACGATTTGTCTTACTTTGTAAGGAGTTCTTCTTCCAGATGGGCAACTTCCACTACAGGTACCGCATTGGAAACAGTGTTTTACAGTTTCGATTCCAGAATCAATGAATTCAGCAGTGAAATCTGGATCACGATTTGCATCAGTTAATAATTCTTTATCAGTCAATAAAGTCATTTTATCTCTCTCTTTATCATTATTATTTGAATCTTTTTTAGCTTCTATGGCATCTTTTTTAGCTTCAACTTTCTCATGGATTTCTTCCTCGATAGCTTCCACTTTTTCATGAATTTCTTCTTTTTTAGCTTCAACTTTCTCGTGGATTTCTTCCTCGATAGCTTCAACTTTTTCCACTACAGGATCGATGTCATCGGAAGCTAAATCTTCAACACTGTCTGCTGATTCTTCCACAGTTGCTTCCTCAGCTTCTACAACTGGTTCTGCTTCAGTAACGACAGTTTCAGTTTCAGTTTTTGAAGATGTAACTTGGACATCATCAGATGTGTTTGAAACATCAGCATTGATGTCAATTTCTTCATTATCTCCTTTAAATAAGGATTTTAGACGATTTATTATAGACATTGAAAACACACCTCGGGACAATCATCGGATAATCTCCTCAAATCCATACTAATATTCTTTTTAAGAACATATATAAAGGTTACTAAAATTTTAGCTTGTGTAATCCAAATGATTACACTAAATGAAAAATTTTTATATGCCTAAATAATTATATATTTACATAAGAACAAAAAAGGAAGAAAAAATGATAAAGAAATTTGAAATAAAATCACATGACGGACCAGGAAGAATCGGTAAAATTGATGATGAATTGAGTCCGAGATTATTCTCAAAAGATGACTTGAAAATTGCTCCCAGCGAAGGATCCGCATATAACGTTGACCGGGAAATTGCCGAATTTAACGTTAGAGAAACATTAAGACTAGCCAGAAAAAATGCAGCTGAATGTGATGTGGCAGTGATTCAAGGTTCAAAATACATTGATTTAAGAGTTAAATGTCTTAAGGAACTTGAAGAAATCGGATATAACGGATTTATAATTGCCAATGGAGATGCATTACTTACCAACTCAAGAGATTTGGTGGAACTTATTGTCACATTAAAAAAAGAAGCTAAAAAGAATAGTTATTTTATTTTTTCATTTACAGAAGTTTCCTTCATGCCGATATTGGTATACATGGGAATTGACGGCTTTTTAACCGATTCTGCAAATTATTACAGTCATCTGAATGTTTTGCAGACCCCTACTAAAGCATATGATTTGAATACCTATCCGCTTTATGATGACATTTCACAAAAAGATCTTGAAAGTGAAAACATCAGGAACATGGAATTTGTTATAAAAGAAATCCATGCCCATATGAAAAACAGATCATTGAGAAATCTGGTGGAAGAAAGGTCCGGAACAACTCCCCAAAACATCTCAACCTTAAAAATACTTGACAGAAACCATATGGATTATCTGCTTGAATACACACAATTAGTTTAAAATCTTAAATGAATCCACAATATCTTTGAATTCACCTTCAGATTCACCGGATATATCTAAAGTACGCAATTCAAAAATATAAATATTCTTTTCTTCAATGAACACATAAGTGTGAATATCAAAGTTGATTTCCGGAGTATCGATGTTTGCATGGAGTTTAATGGCGTCCTTGCCTGCAATCTGAGTGAAATCGGATGCCAGAATCACACCTCCATCATCCGAAATTGCATTTTCCATGAATATCTTATAATCGTCAAGATTTGTGGCGGTGGGAAACATGACTGCATTGATTAGGTTATCCTGTCCTTTTGATAGAGTGGCTATGCAATCAGGATTGGAAAGTATATCGGCTTTTTCGACTTCCCATTTGGCAGGATATTGAAAAGTGATTTTTCCTGTATTGAATGTCTTCATGAATCATTCCTCATCTTTTGGCGAAACATCTATGGTTTCGGGAGTTTCCTCATCGATAGTGTCAATATATTTGGAGAATGGTTCTGGAAGTTTTGGCATGACTTCCTTTAGGATTTCGGCTGCATCAAGTTCCAAAGCCTGGCCTGAAAGCAACTGTTCCACGTCAAATCCGAAGTCGAATGGCTTGAGTAAATCGTCTGTAGGCACTCTTAAATTAATCTTTTTCTTGTTGAGTATCATTTTCAGAGTGCTTGTGTTTCTTATCTGCTCATTCATGTCTTCAACAGTGCTTTTTATATCATATGCTATAGCCTTATTCTTCTCATTTACTTCCTGCTTTGATTTTTCAATGGATTTTTCCAAATCTTTAACGAGAATGGCATTTCTTCTGTTGATGTTGTCCCTTGCCTCATCAATCACCACATTGATTGCATTTAGAATTGACTTGTTCAATTCGACATTATAGGCAAGAATCATCTTATTCTTATAATCGAGTTCCTTAAAAATAGCTACTCTTTCATCGTCGATTTTGGTAATCTTTTTGTTTAACTCATGAATTTCATCTTTGGCCTTTAAAAGTTCCTCCTTATCGGACAGCTGTTCCTTAAGTGAATCCACATCGTCGAAGAATGAACCCTTAAGAGTTTGGATTTGGCCTTTGAGCTCTTCAATCTCAGCGTCTTTTCCTTCAATGGTATGATAAAATTCATCAAGTTTTTCATCAGAGAATTGATTATCAATTAATTTTTCATAATCGCTTTGGGACAACACTTTTACTAAATCATCATCTTCAAAAGGATCCTCTTTTTTGAGACTGACCTGCTTTTGTTGTGATTCTTTTTCGACAGTGTTGCCGTCCTTGTCTTTACTGGTATACTTTTTTGTATACACTCTCACAGTTCTAAAATCATCACTTTCCATTATTGACACCACTCTATAATAATAAGTTTGATTTGTTTAATTTAAATAGTTAATGTTAAAAAAAGAAAAAAAAGAGGAAAAAAATTTATTTATCTTCTTTTTCAATCCATAATAACATCGCTTCTTCTATAGCTTTGGAATACCATCCAGTTTTAAATAACATCTTACTGGAAGCTATTTTGCGAAAATTCAAGTCAATGTCATTATTGATGCTGATTGTAACGCGTCTGTTTCGAGCCATATGAATAGATTGTTTAGAATACTTAATAAAGGTTTTAGTTTATTTTAAAGTCATATTGACATGAAAACATTAACATTGTTCCGTTAATAATGATTTGAATCAGGAACTGAAAAAGAATATATGAAGTGGCGAACAATATTTCTTAGAGATGGTAATATGAACGCCAAATACTTAATTATTCCATTAATATTCATGACCCCCCTATGTCTAATGGGAGCCGATTTCAGCAAAACCCCCGCTGACGCGAATAGTGATGATGAAATGGATCTCCCAAACGATTCATCTGATTTCGTATTGACATCTGATGTTGGCAGGATGTAATTTTAGAAACCAGATACTATTCCACATATAATTTTGTGGGAGATTGCATTGACGGATACGAGCAGCCCACTGCTCTACTGACCAAGGAAGCGGCGAATGCTCTTAAAGAGGCAAATGACGAGTTTGTAAAAAAAAGGGTATCGGCTAAAGATATATGATGCATACCGTCCTCAAAAAGCGGTTGAAAATTTCAAAAAGTGGGTTGAAGATGTTGGCGACACACGCATTAAAGATGCATTCTATCCCGAAATCGACAAATCCGTGCTGTTTGAACAGGGCCACATCAGCAATCATTCCGGACATAGCAGAGGCAGTGCAGTCGACCGACAATAGTCGATGCCAAAACCGGAAAAGATGTAGATATGGGCGGAACATTCGATTACTTTGGTGAAAGAATCCACCCAGACTACAAAAACATTACCTCTGAACAGTTCAATAATCGTATGATACTTCGCCAGGCAATGACTAATCATGGGTTTGACCCATTACCTGAAATGGCGGCATTTTACCTTAAAAGACAAGACTTATCAGGACACCTATTTCACTTTCCCTGTGAATGAGGATTCTCTTGTCAATTAACATTCAAAGAGGAATTCGAAGTGTTCAATCCCGTCTTCGAGATATTCCTCTGAAACCTTTTTAAAGCCCAGACTCTGGTAAAAATCAGTCAGATAGGCCTGGCCTGACATTCGAATCTTATTTTTTCCCAAATCCATGATGATGAAGTCCATTGCCTTTTTCATCATTTCCCTTGAGATGCCCCTGCCCCTATATGCCTTTTTAACAATCACTCTTCCGATTGCCATTTCCTCATATGAAACATGTTCCGGCAGAATTCTCAAGACTGCTGCAATTTCATCATCATCCCTTAAGAACAGATGATATGCGCATTGATCCTTATCATCCAAATCCTGATAAGCGCAATTCTGTTCAACGACGAAAACTTCCGCTCTCAATTTCAATATTTCATACAGTTCCACTGTTGTCAGTTCACCGAACCTTTTTAATTCCCATTTCAAAAATATTCCTCCGTTAATTTAAAGGAAGGCGTTTGGCTTTAACTTTCTCTTTAAGGGTTTTTAGCTCATTGGAGATGATGAATATTTTTTCGCCATCGATGAATGTCTTATAACTCCAGCCATCCCCGTATTGGGAAATTATAAATTCCCCATCCTCACCTGAAAACTCGTCCTGGGGAATTTCCTCATCAACAATCACGTCTTGCCTGACATCATTCTGATTATTTATTGCATTGATTGCCAGGTAAAAGCCTCTGAATTTCGGATTACCCGTTTGGCCCCGGACATACCACTGAATGAGCTCATGCTGAGTTATATCAACAACGAAAGCAACTTTAAAAAAAGAACGAAGCTTTTTATATTCGTTTATTACAATCAGGAACTTCCTGAAATAAGAGAAATTATATGCCCCATGTTTCAACTGTTCATGAATTAGTTGTGACCTTAAAGAATCATTTCTTTTTTGTAAACTATTCAATACAAAATCAATCTCCATCACTATTATTTTGAACTTCAAAGCATATAAGTTTAAATAATCGAAAATAAAACTATTATTAACCAATTCAAGAGGTGATAAAATGAGTATAAAAAAAGTTGTTGTTGCAGGCGGAGGCGTGCTTGGAAGTCAAATTGCTCTTCAATCATCCTACTGTGGATTTGATGTGACAATCTGGCTTAGAAGTGAAGGCTCCATTGAAAGAGCAAAACCAAAGCTTGAAAGATTCAAAAACATCTACATAGATACACTAGAACAAATGAAAACCGATCCTGCTGCATATTGCAGAGGATTATCTAAAAAGACAGACTTGAGCAACGATGAACTTGACGCACTAAAAGAGCAAGCGCAAGCAGCATATGATAACTTGACATTGACAACAAGTTATGAAGAAGCTGCTGCAGATGCCGATTTGATTATCGAAGCCATTGCTGAAAATCCGGAACAGAAAATTGCATTTTACACAGAACTTGCAAAATACATGGAAGAAAAAACAATTTTAGTGACAAACTCATCAACATTGCTTCCGTCCATGTTTGCCGAATATACCGGAAGGCCTGAAAAATACCTGTCATTGCACTTTGCAAACACCATCTGGGCAAACAACACTGCTGAAGTGATGGGCCATCCCGGAACCAATCAAAAATACTACGATGAGGTAGTGCAATTCGCTGAAGATATAAATATGATTCCTTTAAAACTTAAAAAGGAACAACCTGGATATATCTTAAACTCATTACTGGTTCCATTCTTAAACTCTGCACAAGCCCTGCTTGCCAATGATGTTGCAGACCA
Source organism: Methanobrevibacter sp. (assembly GCF_017406825.1). Lineage (GTDB taxonomy): Archaea > Methanobacteriota > Methanobacteria > Methanobacteriales > Methanobacteriaceae > Methanocatella. The sequence continues at coordinate 40,560 of NZ_JAFQXT010000051.1, read as the reverse complement.
TGAAACAATTGACAAGACCTGGATTCTGGCTACTGGAGCTCCTGCCGGACCATTCCATATCTTAGATATTGTAGGTTTAACCACCGCTTACAATATTGTTGTTATGAATCCAGAATCAGAAGATCCTAATACAACTGCAGGCAAAATAGCTAAGATGCTTAAAGAAAAAATCGATGCTGGTGAAACCGGTATTAATGCAGGTAAAGGATTTTACGAATATTAATATCATGAAAGGATTTCTTTACCTTTCATTCTATTTTTTTTTGATTTCAGGAAAATCATTCATATGAAATACTATTCATATCCTTAAAAACTTTTTCAACTTTCCTGATAATTTGATTAAAATCAATTTCATTAATGAATTAAGTGAAGTGTTATTTTAATATTTTAAAATTCATTATTTTAAATAAAAAAAAAGATTTTTTTGCGAAGAAAAATAAAAAGATTTAAATAATATTAAAACATAATTATATACGACATGAAGCAAACTTCATATCATGATGAACATCAGTCAACATTTTATAATCTCCAAAATGATTAGTATGTTCAATCGGAAGTAGAAAAATACCACAACTACTTCCTAACTCCCCCTTTTTTTAAACTAAACATCATCAAGTATTTTAGGATCTGCTCCTGCAATTTCCACCAGATATTCCGCTTCAACAATGTGAAGCTTGGACGGAATGATTATGCAATGAAGCGGTCCTCCGAAATCAAAATCTATTAGTTCACTGATTTTTCCCGCCTTGACTGCCACATCCCTTGAACCAACACGGGCAATGCCCATGGCAAGAGTGTCATCAGTAATCAGACCTTCTCTGTCCAAATCATTATAAATACTCATCAGATACTCCAAACCTTCATTAACAGTCATGTAACGGTCTTTATGAGCCTGAATATCCAATAAGACAAGAGTGTGCAAATCCATCTTAAGATTCTCTTCAATAACCTCATAAGGGGATTTCGGATAAAAATTATAATCCGGAAACGGTATTGTGGTCACCTTGCCGAACTTGTATCCCTGAAGTCCTGAAATAGCCGGTGCTGAAGATAGGATTGATGAGCCGTGAATCACTTCGAAGTCTATTTCCTTTTTGCGGCATTGAACCAGAAAATCGCTGTGAGTGGTTGCAATCAGAGGGTCTCCTCCCGTTATTAAGGCAACATCACTTGTTCTAGCCTCCTCGATGAATTTGTGTTCCTCCTCAACTTCCCCCCTGACAAGAACTTCTATCTTTTGACCAATCAGCTCTTCAATAGCTTCAAAGCTTGATCCGAATAATCTTGATGTGAAAAATTCAGCATAGATTTTATCTACATTTCTTAAACATTCCAATCCTTTAAGAGAAATATCCTTTTCATCAAATAATCCTAAACCAACTAAATAAAACATAATACTATTTATAATAATTTAAGCATAAATAACTTTATGAAATGTGTAAAAGTTCCATTAAAACAATTAAATGATACTCGTATTAAATTAATGGAAAATGGCTTAATGAATATGGAATATAAGATTAAAGCCGACAAAGATTACGGATATATTCCCGTTGATGATGACATTGATGACTACGAGATTGTGGATATTGACTTGGAACCCATGAAAAAAGTCCCGCATAATTTTTCTGAAATACTTAAGGATGAGCTGACCCCTGATGAAATTGAAAATCTCAGAACCTCCTTTGACACCATCGGAGACGTGGTTATACTGGAAATTCCGGAGGATTTGCAGGACAAAAAACAGATTATCGGAGATGCCGCCCTTAAATTCACAAAAAGAAAAGCAATCTATATGAAAAAAAGCGCCATCAAAGGAACAACACGCGTGCGTGATTTGGAATTTTTATCAGGCATAGACGACTCTGTTACCATCCATAAAGAACATGGTGCACGTTTGAAATTAGACATTCGTGAAGTATACTTTTCACCGAGACTTGCAACCGAGCGAAAACGCGTTATGGAAAGTGTAAAAGATGGTGAAAAGATTCTTGACATGTTCTGCGGAATCGGGCCTTTTCCCATTGTCATTGCAAAAAACAGGAATGTCGACATCACTGCTGTAGATATAAATGAATCCGCAATTTACTATCTGAATGAAAACATCCGGCTAAACAAATTGAAAGGCAATATCCAAACATGCTGTGGAGATATCGGCAAAGTCAGCAAATCATTTAAAACAAAATTTGACAGGATTATCATGAACCTTCCTGGGCTTGCCTACACTTTCCTGGATGTTGCAGTTGATTTGATTGAAGATGGCGGCATAATTAATTATTATGAGTTTTCTGATTCATATGAACAGGGAATAAAACGCCTGGAAGTTGCATGCGGAAAAGTCGGAAAGGAAGTTGAAATAATCAACACACGCAAGGTAAAATCAACATCTCCCGGCGAATGGCATGTAGCCATTGACGCAAGGATAAAAAAATAAGAAATTATTAATCTGTCAGATTAATAATTGTTTAGAACTGGATTCTGTTGCCAGTCCATAAGTCGTCATCATTGAATGCATTAAATTTCTTTTCGTCTTCGATATATTGATCCATATCCCTATATAATTTAACTCTGAAAATATCCGGATAAGCAATATAAAGCATGTCCCCGTTATCTCTGGTTTCTTTTACATAGGTTTCTTCAAACTCGATGATTGTATCCTCATCTTTGTTGAAATGATGAACCTCATTTGCACATAATATTTTGAAATGTACAAAGTCATCTTTTAATAGTTCAGTGACCAAATCCTTGATTAAAGGAGGATATTTTTTACTTTTTCCACTTTTAATTTCCATAAAATCCCTCATTGATTATTAACAATTTTAAATCTCTAGTTTTACAAAATATTGTAAATCATAATCAAAAATGAAACTCAAATAACCTTATTTTGATTGAAATATGTAGAAATTCATAAAAATGTTATTTAATACTTTAAATTTCATTCTTTAAATAGTTTTATAATGAAAAAATGATTAGAAAATGGATAGTTGAACTTCAGGGACTGAGGAGATAGCACGGCAATCCCATGCCCATTAGGGCATACAGTCCATGAAGCAAGAATCCTCAACCTCCATGAATTGAGGAGTTAACTATTTTCAAGACTAAGAACACACCCTTATTCCTAGCCTGTCAATTTGAGTTTTAAAACTCCGTTTTTTAGCTGTAAAAAAAGTAAAGTTCCATAGGTTAATCCTACCTTACTTTACTGGGGGGGAATAGTTATTTTTTGTACTCGATATAAGTACAATTAATTATATCAAATATCGCCCATATAAAGGTTTTTGCATGCAAGTACTTACTGACATTAGTAATATCAAAAAATAAGAATTATAAGAACATTTAAGAATTAAAGAAAGAATTATTGATTAAATCGGATCAATAATTCCCTTTTCGGTAATGATTCCTGTGATCAATTCCTTCGGTGTTATGTCGAAAGCCGGATTGATGACATCAGTTCCTTCAGGACAGATTCTTGCACCGCCATAATATCTCACTTCATCCCCGTCCCTCTCTTCAATAACTGTGTCAAAAATGGAAATCTCGTTGTCAAATGTAGAGTAGGGTGCCGCCACATAAAATGGTATGTCATGGTATTTTGCTGCAAGCGCCACCATAAATGAGCCTACCTTATTGACTACGCCGCCTTTGGCGATTCTGTCAGCGCCGATGACCACCTTATCGATTTTTCCTTGAGACATCAAATATCCAGAAGCCACATCAGGGATTAATTTCACCGGAATGTTTTCCTGCTGCATTTCCCAAACACTTAAGCTTGCTCCCTGACCTCTCGGACGGGTCTCATCGCAGATTACGTTGATGTTTTTTCCCGCATCTCGCGCGGCCCTGAATACTCCAAGAGCAGTCCCATAATCGACACATGCAAGAGCTCCTGCATTACAGTGGGTTAGAACTGTATCGCCATCATCTATTATTTCAGCGCCGAATTTTCCGATAGCCCTGTTTGTAGCCATGTCCTCATCATACATTTTAAGCGCTTCCGCAAGTGCGTCTTCACTTTCAAGCACTCTGTCAACAGCCCAGAACAGATTAACAGCAGTTGGCCTTGCAGCCTTTATCTCTTCTGCGGCTTTAGTTAAATCAACACCCTCAATGTCTGCCAGTGCCATTCCAAAAGCTGCCGATACTCCAATAGCCGGTGCGCCACGCACGGTCATGTTTTTTATTGCAACAATAACGTCCTGATAATTTTCACAGTACACGTAGGTCAATTCATCAGGAAGCTTTCTTTGATCAATGAGTTTTAATTTATTATCTTCCCATTCAAGTGTTTTCATATTAACACCCAATATCTAAAAAAATAAGTTTAAAAAATTGAAAGCATAATTAATGTTAGTTCCTAATTTTTGTTATGCAAAAATGCATAGAGTATTTATAATTATGCTTCCCGTCTAATTTAATATCCAAAATGGATTGATTAGAGATGTATTAAAAATACATCTAATTAATATTTTTTTCAATTATCATTTATAAATATTTATGTTAAAACTTAAAATCAACATCTATTTAGGATATCCTAAATACAATTAGGCATTTTCAGTCATAATAGGAACAACCTGTTTTTTACGTGAAACAACGCCTTCCAGTAATACGGTGTTGTTTTCCAGTATTACTCCGTATGCCTTTTCAACCAAATCTGCATCTTTTCCTAATGCGATGACCTGGGAATTGCTGTTTACAATATCTGTGATTAAAAGCATGAACAGGTCAAGATTTTCCTTTTCGATTATTTTATTCATACCCTCTTCCAAATCATCTTTCATTGCCATCACATCACTGATATCTGCAGTGTTGACCTGGTTTACAATTGATTTGACATCCTTAAAATCGATTTGCTTTGCATCTAAAGATAAAATCTCGTCAATAGTGAAACTGCTCAAATCAGTACCTGCCTTAAGCATTTCCAAACCATATTCCTCAGCATCGAGTTCAGCGATTTCAGCAAGTTTTTCAACCGCTAACTTATCATCTTCGGTTGTGGTTGGGGATTTTAAAAGTAAAGTGTCTGAAATGATTGCAGACAGCATTAATGTTGCGATTTCTTTTGTGATTTCAACATTGTTTTCCTCATATAGTTTACATAATATAGTTTCAGTGCATCCTACCGGTTCAAACCTTAAAAATAAAGGATAGGAAGTCTCCAATGCCAATTTATGATGGTCAACAACTTTTAATATATTGGCATTTTCAAGATTGTCAACGGATTCCGCTGGAGAGTTATGGTCAACCAATATTACATTAGCACCGTCTTCAATACTTTCCAAAAGTTCAGGTGCTTCCAAATTCAGATAATTCAAGATAAATTCTGTTTCCTTATTAACATTTCCTAATCTGTACGCCTTCGCATCAGCATTGCCCAACTCGTTTTCTAAATTAGCCATTACAATACTTGATGTTATTGTATCACTATCCGGACTTTTATGTCCAAAAACATAAGTTTCTACCATATTATCTAACCTATTACATTAATTTGATATACAATAATATCTTTACAACAGTTAATTTATAGGTTTGCATTTAAAAAAAAAGATTTAGTAATGACTTTGTGGAGTCATTCCTAAATGATGGTCTTCGCTTTTCTTACCCGGTATTCCGTAAGCGTCAGCCCTGCATTGGGTACATGCCCTGAATACTGGTATAATCTCTTCAACTTGTTCTCTGACGCTTTCCATCATAGAACAGTCGGGACGAGAGTAATGTTTCATTTTGGCCAAAGGTATCAAAGGCAATACGTTCATTAATGCTGCGCCTCGCTTTTTAACCTCTTTGGCTATTTCAACGATGTGTTCATCATTCAATCCAGGAATCAATACTGAATTGACCTTAACCACCAGACCATTGGCCGCAGCTTTTTCAACACCGTCCAGCTGGTTTTTGATTAGAATTTCAACAGCCTCATAACCTTTATATATCTTACCCTCATATTTGATGAAAGAATAGATATCAACCGCAATATCCGGATCGATTGCATTGATTGTTACTGTAACGGAGTTTACTCCTAGTTCAGCCAATCTGTCTGCATATTTTGGAAGTAAAAGTCCGTTTGTACTCATGCATTTAATTAAGTCAGGCTGTTCAGCAGCCAATTTTTCAAAGAATTCGAATGTCTCCTCATTTGCAAGTGAATCTCCAGGCCCCGCTACACCGACAACAGAAATAGGTCCTTCTGCAGTTACATCATTGACATGAGCAATTGCATCGTCAGGTTTCATAATGCAGCCTGCAACACCCGGTCTGTCCTCTTCATTATTAATATCTCTTGTACAGAAGTTGCAAAAGATATTGCATTTAGGTGCAACCGGCACATGTGCTCTTCCGACTTTATCATGCATTTTTTCATTAAAGCATGGATGTGCTTTTGTTATATGTGCGAATCTTGAACCGTTGTGTTCATTCATAATACCAATCTCCTCAAATATAACTCCTGTTAATTTGTATTGATACGAACAAATATATAAATCTTTCTACATGCCCCTGTTCAATTCATCTATAAATTCATGAGCCTTTTCAATCCATTCGTCCTTAATTAACTCATCAGTAGCCACAACAGTTATGATGTCTTTGGTGGACAAATCCTTAATGTTTTTAAACCCTTCAGGCAAAATCCTGAAGATTGCATCATAAATACGCCTTTGCAAATTAGAATGAGGATCATCCACAACGACAGATTCCAGTTTAGTGTGGTCACCCTTGATTTCAAGCTGATACCTGTTTGGCTGATAAATCTCATCCCTTGAAAACTGCATCCATAGGATTTTCAAAATATTCGGAAGGTAATTCTCATTATCGATCAATATTGTTGTAACATCACCAGCCTTATCATAAGTTAAATTCGCTACATCCTCAAATTTAATGACGTTTGAAGTCTTTCTCATTTTAATGGCCAAGACAAAAACAGGATCATCAGGATTAACATAGGCTTTCAAATCATCCACAGAAGCTCCTAAAACCAAATCCTGAAAGATTTGTTTTATGATGATTTCATAAACTTCCGCTCCTCTCTCATCATAGCATTCAACTAACATATAACCAACCCTTTAAAAACTATTTATCGTCATGCCTGTGTCCCATTCCGGATACCAAAAGAGCTGCTCCTACAGCACCGATATGCTGGGAATATTCCGGAACAATGACTTCAATTCCACCTAAAGTTTCGCTTACCGCTTCAACAAGACCTGAAATCAAACTTGTTCCACCCACTTGGATTAACGGTTCACGGATATCAATTTCCTGAAGCTGCTGTTCATAAACTTGCTCTGATACGGAGTGACATGCCGCCGCTGCAACATCAGCCTTTGAACCTCCGGCAGCAAGTGTGGTAACAAGGTCCTGAATACCGAATACTATACAGTAAGAGTTGAGCATTGCTTTTCTCCAGTCACCCTGAACGGCCAACGGACCAAGTTCGGTAATGTCGACGTCCAGCCTACGGGAAGTCATATCAAGGAATCTTCCGGACGCACCGGCACAGATACCTCCCATAGTAAAGTTATCCGGAATACCGTTGTTTACAGTAATTACCTTGTTGTCCATACCACCTATATCCAATACGGTTGCCTCACCTTTTTGGCAGTCCGCAAGATATACGGCGCCTTTTGCATTAACAGACAACTCCTCCTGGATAAGCTCCGCTCCGAATTCCTGACCCATTGTAAATCTGCCGTAACCTGTAGTTCCAATTCCGTCAACATCATCCCAATTATAACCGGTTCCCTCAAAAGCTTCTGCCGCTGCGGTTTTTGCTGATTCAATAATATCTTTAGTTGCAGTCCAACCGGTACCAATGACCTGGTTGTTTTCCATAAGAACCGCTTTTGTAGTGGTTGAACCTGAGTCAAGACCAAGAGTAAGGCCTTCCTGTTTTTCACGAGCGAGAATGCTTCTGCGAGTTACAGTAGTGGCTAACGCTTCCATACGAATGAATAATTCATCCGCTTTGGTTCTTTCAGTAAATGAATATGTAACTACTGGAATGCGTGTGTTATTTTGAATAAATCTTCTTACCTCATTTCTAACCAATGCTGCTTCAGCACATCTGAAACAGGTTGCGATAAACACCGCATCAGGTCTGGATCTTCCTTCAACAATGGCCATTGCCCTTGCAATCATGAGTTTTAAACTTGAACTCTGTGCTGAAAATCCGAATTTTTCATAAGATTCATCAATGTAATCCAAATCAATTTCAGGAAGAACAATTTCGGCACCAAACTTGTTTGCCGCCTTTTCAATCTCTTTTTGAATTCCACTGTATTCTGTTCCGCATGAAACTAATGCAATTTTAACCATATTATTCTTCCCCCTTATCAGTTTCTTCAAGTGAGTCTATAAAGTCATTGACGCTATTTACCATGAAATAGGTTTCGTCCTGATTTGTAGGATAAGTCAGTTCCAAAACAGGAATGTCCTTGTTTCTAAGTAAGAATATTGACAGCTCATTAGTTCTAGCACAACCTATGCAACCAAAACCGTATGGCGCATTGTCAACGACAATTGCGGCTTCCGCTTCATCTATAAGTGGCCCTATAATTGCCATTCTGCCCCGAACACCGGAAGGAACTTCGATTGCCGCATATTTTAGACCTTTGATTGGGTCGTCTTCCGTAATGTTCATCGGCGGAGAATCAATCTCCGGGTCTTTGATTTTTTGCCTAATTTGTTTTTGTAAAACTAAAGGAGTATGACCTTTTCTTTCAATTAAATCTGCTAAGATTAATGAGTTTGGAGGATAAACAGCTATTTTCACCATGTTTTTCACCTATTCTTTCTTATCTAAACATTCATTCATGATTTTTTTAAATTCATCAACGTCAACCGGTTTTTTCTCTTCAATTTCCACGTCTTTACGCTCTTCCAGCGCATTAGCGACAAAACCAAGTATTCTGTACTCTTTTTCCATCTGATGGAAACCTTCCCTAGGACCAAACCTATGGCCCCTGCAACGTCTAGGATCACCTGGAGCGAATCCTCTTTCCTTTGTGAAAATGTGGTTCGGGTCGAGTTTTCTGATTTCCTCTATCGCTTTATAGACATCTTCACTTTTTCCACTAATCATGGACCCGTAACATGTATTTTTGATTGTTAACGGCAAATCAAGCATGTGGAATGCGGTTACGATTTCCTGTTCGCTTACATGAGCTCCCGGTCCGATAAAAATCATACGAGTAATTACATCCGGATCCCAATCTTCTGTACCCAATTCGGGACTAATGGTCAGATTCTGTGACATAAACTTCAACTCCCTCTTTTAATTCTTCTAGATGATCATAATCAGATGTAATGTCTCCAATTATATTTGTAGCATCAAAGCTTTCTGCAGTCGGACCGAAATCATAATTATCCTCAAACCTGATGCCGATTAGACCTGCACTCTTTGAAGCCATGTTTGTTATTCCAATTTGACCTCTTATAACTTTTTCAACCGGGGTGTTTTCAGGTATCAAACCTTTGGCAATTTTCTTATCTCCCTCGAAGATAACAATGTGCATTCCCGGCACTGCAAAGTGAACTTTGATTTTTCCTATTGGATTTTCCAAAAGCCCAGAAATATATTTAAAGTATCTTACTGATCTTGGAGCGTTATCCACAAATTTGATTGTGCATAAATCCTCTTTTTTGATTGCTTTTGTAATTACCTGGCCTTCTTTTTGAATATCAATTGTATGCAACGGGGTTTGCTCGACGATAATCGCATCATCATCAACCAATCCGTCTATCATGTGTTCAACACCGGCCTGTGATAACAATTCAGTGGCCTCTTTTTGTGTTTTATTCAACAACATCAACCTTTGCTGTTCTGCCTTAACGGTGATGAATTCATTTTCCTTTGCAACATCAATGATTTCCATACCGTTTACGATCTTGCCGACAGTTGTGTGATTTGGAGTTAAAACCCTGTTTTCACGATAAATGTATACCTTTCCCACACCTACACCAGTATTCCTAACCGTGATTGTTCCACGGGTTCTTTGAGTGGTGTTCTCTTTAGGTTTATCGATGCCTGCAAGGTCATAAAAACCAATGAATGATTCGCTGTCATATGAGACTTTAATTCTACCGTCTTTGATAATTGAAAATAAATGCTCTACACATGTTGGGGAATCCTCATCGATATCAAAAGAGATATAAGTGTACAGTTCATTTCCCTCTTCTAAAACAGTGCTTAAATCTGAAACGGAAACGATGTCGGTTGATGTGCTTCTTTCGATGATAGGCTCTATGCCTGTAATCTTATCATCATCTGTCAAATTATCCAATGTTTTCTTACCCCCGATAATTCGGGCGAAAATACCTTTATTGAATGGAGGCACACTATAGATATTCGTAGTATTCTCTTTAAGCATTATTAAATGAGTAGACTCATTACTAAAACTAGATAAACTTAAAACAACATCTCCTTCAAAATATTTAAATTCATCGGAAGTAGGTTCCAAATCAGTTACAATAGGACCCACGGCAACCTCTGTTGAAGTCGACCATCTGACATCCAAATCAACAAAATCCTCATACTGATTTTTCCACACGTCTACTAGAGGCCTTGCCTCATCGGACTCGTCTAATTGAATAATTATTGAACCCTTGTTTGTTTTAATTTTATACTTGCTAATGTTCTTTTCCAATTCTTTTTTACCTTTTATTAAGCAAATAATACTTCCTGGAGTATAAGGGGCGTTAGTTTCACCAATCACATCCTGGATTGTTGAAGCATCTGCCACATCTACCTCTTCTCCATTAATTTTAATTAACATACAATCTCCAATAAGAATTTTTAATATTATATATATTTGATGTCATACTATAAAATAATTATTTATTTGATTTAGAAAATTATATTAACACAAAATTATAACAATATAATGTGGAGTGAAAACTATGGAACTATCAAAAAAGCATATCATTTTCCTACTGATCATTTTAATTATTGCTGTAGGAGCCCTCTCAATAGCAAGCGCATACACAGGTACCGGCTTTTCACACAATATACCAAGTTCAAAATACTATGACCTGTCCGCATCAGACATATTGAGCAAATACAACAGAACTGACTGTCATGTGGAAGAAAGCGGCATTTGTGTTCAGGTGGTTGACGGAGATACCGTTTACCTGGATAATGGTGACAAGATACGTTTGGTGGGAGTAAACACTCCCGAAAGAGGAGTTGAAGGATATATTGTTTCCAAAAATTTCGTTCAGAAGCTGTGTTTAAATAAAAAAGTGGGCATAGACATTGATGACCGAAAACATTCAGACAAGTACGGCAGAACCCTGGGCGTTCTTATCGTCAACGGCAGAAATGTCAACGAAATGCTTTTAAAGGAAGGCCTTGCTGAGATAATGTATATGCCTCCAAGCGAATTCTATCCTTTTGACTGGGCAAATGACAATACTCCAGTATCCCATTATCACAGCTCATCATCAACCGCCAAAACACCAACAAGTTCCCAATCCACAAGCTCATCAGATTCAGCAAACTATGTCGGAAATGCGAACAGCGGCAAGTTCCATGTGGCATCATGTCCAAGCGTCAGCGACATGTCTGAAGGAAATAAGGTTTTCTTTTCAAATAGGGATGATGCGATAAATCAGGGATACGTGCCCTGCAAGCGGTGCAATCCATAGTTTAAATAATCTAATCAAAGAGCGTATAGTAAAAGAGTTTTAATTGTTATGAAATCAAAATTTTGTTTAATTATAATTGTATTATTTTTCTGCATTAGTATATCCCATGTTTCAGCGGAAAACACGAATGATACTACTTGTTTGGAAATTAGTGATACCTGTGAAAACCTAACCCTCAGTGAGAAAGAACTGAGTACATCACAAGTTATACAAGAAGAATCTGAAGACAATATGCTTTTATCAAACAATTATTCCTCTATTATTTGTGGCAATCTTGATAAAGTATATGGGAATGATACCAATTTTACTTTTTATTTTTATGATAATTCCCGCAACGGGTGTGCAGTTGTTTTGAGTGGAATTGATTTTAATTACAATGCATACATACATACAACAAATCCGATCTTAGGATTAGAATTCAACGGCACCAAACCAATGATGCCTACATATGCAAAGCAATATCATCATTATTGTTAGGAGAAATAGAATCAAAATCCTTAGAATTAACCGGTAGAAAAAGCAATTCCTCATTAAATACAATTTTTACAGAAATATTAAATGGTAGAAACTACACAATAACAACTGATAATGAAACTCTAACAATACAATTAGAAGATAATGAAAATTGCAGTTGGTTATACAATATAAATTCAGGATTAATATATGATTTAATCAATTATGATAATTTTACATACAAGGGAGCAATATCACAAGCAGGCAATACGACCTGCCCATTCCTGTTCGTGGAGGTAATGGTGGGTTCAATAACCGAACAACTTAGATACAAAGGAAATATAAGTTCCAATTATAGTTTTATACTCAGTGAAAAAGATAAAAAAATTTTAGCTGAAGTGACCGCAAGTTTATCATTATCCAGTGCAGCAATTCTTTTAGAGTATTCAATACCTCTTTTAATTGTTGGTACGATATCAACACCTATTCTAATCCCTTTTTTGATTGGAATTAGTTTAATAGTGATTGGTTATGAATTAAATAAGTATGCTGTCGGGGATAAAGAAGCTTTAGGTAGTACTGCTTACAGTTTTGTTCAAGGATTATATTTATGAAAAATTTTATGAAAGGGGAATTAAATTGGATAGATATGGTATACAAGTATTAATTGTTATTCAATGCATATTATTAGTTCCAACAATCAGTGAAATTAATGATTATTTGATTACTCATGATATTTTTTGTTTTTTAATATTGTCTTTGTTTTATGTTATGGCTTATAGCCTTACATTTCCATTTATTTTTAAAGAACCAATTGAACAACATTATGAGGTACTATCTGAAGTCCATATGTTTTCAACTTATCAGTATCAAACTTTACTTTTTTCTGTATGGTTGCCTGCATTACTATACCTGATTTTAGGTTGTTCTTATTTTATGGGATTTTTCTCAAAAAGTTTGCAATGCTCAGTATTTTTCATTATACCGATCATTAGTTTGATATTTGGAAGAAAACCATTTAATGATTCAAGTTGTATTGTTAATAATGAAATTCTCTTAGGTTATCCTCCAATTTATCCGATAATTAGCTTAATAGCAGGTATTTTTGGATTTAGTTTCATTTTAAATTCAGATATCAATCAGAATATTGTTCTGATTATAACATTGATTTTCCAAGCCATACTGGTCCTACCTCATGTTATAAACAGGATTGCTCCGTTTGAAATTAGAACTAAAAAAGGATGTTTATATTTCCTAGCAATAACAATAGCGTTATATGCTCTACTTATATTCCTAACTATTGGGAAAACAATATTTTACCCAACAAATAGCATTATCAATGCAAAAACAATACTTGATAAAATAATCACATACGGCATATCAATGATAATTGTCTACCTATTCTATAAACAAGCCCAAAAAATGAATAAAAAGAAAAAGTAATAAGAATAATTTCTCCAATGAAAATTTCATAGATGTGAAAAATTCCGATTCAAGATATTATTCCCAATTAAATTATATATGGACATCCTTCAAATGAAATCAAAATTCAATCGAGAACAGTCCCTATTTCCTCAAAACACGATCTGAAATAAAAACAGGATTCTTTTCCTGATTAAAAACTTCCATCTGCTCGTCTTTATAGTTTAAATAAAGTGAATTAGAGTCAGTTACTTCACCGACGACATTTGCTTCAATAGAGTATTTTGCCAGATATTCCTTGATAAAATCGCATTTTTCCTCGCTTGCTGTAAAAACAAAACCTGAACCTGGATACGATCTGAGCCAGTCTACCCATTCAATTCTTTCATTTCTTGGAATATCCTCCAGATTGACAATAGCTCCTTTTCCGGAAGTCTCGAGAAGCATTTCAAGAGTTCCCAATATTCCCGGATTTGAAATGTCTTTTCCTGATTTTATATAATCATGTTCCGCCAAGTATTGGACTGCAGTAATCTGGTCCTGAACCAGCTTTGCATCTTTGTCATAAGTGGTGTCCCAGTTTAAGCTAAACATTTCATGGGGCTTGCCGTCAAGGTCTATTGCGACAATAACCCTGTCTCCAACTTCCGCCCCGAAACTGGTGATCATCTTATCTTTTTGAGCTATTCCTACAATGGCTACGCCCAATGAGTCGACTTCGCCGTCGGGGTGAAGGTGTCCTCCCACCATGGGGACATTGAATTTCAAACATCCGTCCTTGATTCCATTCAATAAATCCTCGTAAATGTCATCATTGCTTATTGACATTATATTGACCATTGCCAATGGTTTTCCTCCCATTGCAGCAATGTCATTTACATTGACAAGTACTGAGCAATATCCTGCCCAATAGGGGTTTACATTCATGATGTCCCCCCATATTCCGTCGGCAGCAAGCAGTATGACCTGATTATTTCCAATGTCAATGGCTGAAGCATCATCGCCTATGTCTATTACAACATCTCCTGAAACATTATATGATTCCTTTAGAAGAGATATTACATTATCGATTGAGCTTTTACGTGACACTCCCTTAAATTCTTGAATTTCCTTAACAAGATTTTTAAAATCCAATTTTACACTTCCAGTTTAATTAATATAATTAATTTTATATTTGCAGTTAATATTTTTTATTATTTCTTCAATCTTGACTTTAACTTCATCGATGTTTGCAAAATCATATGAATCCTCTTTGTCCCTGAAGATTTCCCTTTTAATATTTTGACCGCAGATGTCATCAAAACCGCTTTCAACCTCAAAGATGATGGAATTCTTAACCTTGAATCCATCCTCCACAACCTTGTCCAAATCTCCATCAGTTATTCCAATTACAGGTATATCGAATCTGTAAAGAATATCGGAAGATATCAATGTCGTGTCGTCCCCGACAGTTATGACAAGATTCGAGTCCCTAAATCGATAAACATCCTCCCCCGCATGATCAAGGAATGTTACCTTAAAATTTTCTGATTTATCTGTTGAAATAACCCTTGGAGTGACTTTGGCATTCCTTAAAAGGCCGGTTTTTATGATTGCACTGTCAAGGTCGACTTCCCCTAATTTCTCAAGGCCATGGCCCTTCAGTTCGCCTCCGATGATATTGACAATATGATTATCCCTTGCAATCAGTGTCAATTTATCGGAGCTGGTCTTTCCTATGACAACACTGTTGACCATGATATTTTCACCTGGGCTTACCCCATGGACTATTCTTTGATTTAAAGCGGCATTGTCCTGCTTAATGTGTCTTTCATAGACCTCTTCAGGCTTTACAATATCCAAACCCAACTTAAATGACAGCTCCCTAACAATCTCCAGATCATTATTCCATGGGATTATGCTGCCGTCAGATTCTCCCGGGCGTTCTATTTGAATCACCGGAATGTCATTATCTGCAATTTTATCGGCATAATGGGTGTAAACCTTGTATCCGAAAACCTGGCCTGTGACATCGGATTTTCCATAATTAAGCAGGAATATCGCATCCACATCATCATCATGAAATATCTTTAAAGAATCGCTTGGAACCAATTTGCGTGAAATGTCTATGACATCTTCCAAACTTGCATCGATTACTGCAGTTCTTCCCATAGTCCCTCCAAGCCTTGCCTTAATATCCCCATAGTCCTTAAGCAAATCTATTAATTTCAAAGCATAACCTGAATCAATGATATTCGGGCCATGGACAACTATTCCGATTTTCATCTAATCCACCTTAATACGTTTTTTAAATATTCGAGATCCACATATCTCGCAGTCATCAAAAGGATAATCATCACCATATTCCTTTTTACAGCCTTCACATACCTTTTTCCAGTTATAAACGCCTTTAATGCCCTCGGTTATTATGCTGGAATATGGAATTTCCATGATTTTTAAGGAATTCTGAATTGTATAGTCATCACTGATAACCTTAACGTTTTTCCCCTTGTCAGACAACATTAATGCCAGAGCTATCAGCTTCTTGTCGGCGCCGGACAATCTCAAAACGTCACCCGATTCGGATATGACTTTTTCAACTTCGCCAATGTATTCCGTTTCGACATCCTGAATAATTATCTTGCCCTCGTCAATCGCCATGTCAAGGACCAGTCTAGATTCAAAATCCTTGATTTCGGCAGTGATTTCGGGAATGGTGAAGTTATTATTTGAAATCAGTTTAAATCCATTAATGAACGCTGATGCATCCAGCACATAACAAATTTCCATATTACTATATTTAAAGTTACAAATTAATAAATCTTAGTTCGCCCGTTTTCAATGCATTTGTGAGACCTTTATGAGAGTTATATGAGAGTTATATGAAAAGCTTGTAATACCTTTATAATTGATTTTTGAGAGATTTATGAGACCTTTTGAAAAAATTATTTAAATTTAAAAGCTTAAACTAAAAATACATGAAGATACATCGAAATTTTAGTAAAATTTCAATGATGATACATGGAGGATATGAATATGGATAATAACCAGAACATTGAAAATGACATTAAATTCCTTGCAAAGTCCGAAATTCGATTGAAAATTTTAAGCGAACTGAATAAGCAGCCCCATAACATCAGAGAAATCGTTAAAAAGACCAATATAACTTACAGCTCAGTTTCAAGCAACATCGGGAAATTAGAGAAAAGGAACTACATTACAAAATCAAACAAGAAGTATCATGTCAATCCCATGACTGAAGTGTATTTCAACTCTCTGATGGAATTCAAGCAGAGCGTTGATTTGATAAATGACTTTGACGCATTCTGGGGAAAGCATGACATAAATCAGCTCAGCATAGATTCTGTGAAGAACATTTCCTATCTGAAAGACTCACATATAATTGAAACAACACCGACTGACATTTTCAAAACCCACAATATCATAAAAAAGCAGCTGATGGAATCCGGAAATGTTAAGGCAATCTTTCCCTATCTTCATCCGGAATATCCGAAATTGATTGAAAACGTTTTGAATGACCATGGGGAAGTTGAGCTAATAATTCCTCAAAGCATTTTCAAAGAATTGATTAACAGAATCGACAGGAAAACAAGGCTTGCGGCCAAAAAGAATAATCAGCTGAATGTCTACAACTTTAAAGATGATTTGAACCTGTATCTGACAATCTGCAACAACAACATCAGCTTAGGCCTGTTTAAAAATGACGGCAGCTTTGACCAGAACAGAATTCTGATTTCAGACAATCAGAAATCAAATCTATGGGCAAGAGAATTATTTGAACACATCAAAAAGCAGGTGACACAATGACCAATATCGAAACAAAAAAGGAACTGACAGACGAATTCAGCGGCATAAAATATATCCTATCATCAGGAATGAGGTCCAGATTACTTTTATGCATTTATGACAATCCGAAAAATCTTGATGATTTAAGGAAAGACTTGAAAAAACCGTCCGCTACAATATTGCACGGACTGAAAGAGCTTGAAACAATAAATCTTGTTAAAAAAGCTAAAAAATCATATGAACTGACATCCAACGGCTATCTGTTGACAACAAATATGATCAAACTCATCGAAAACTGGCATTCGGTCAACAAAAGCAAGGATTTTTGGAACAATCATGACTTAGCGTCAATACCCGAAGACCTGCTGAAGAACATCTATCTCCTGAAGGATGCAGAGTGCGTCAGCTCAACCACAAGCAACCTATCAAACGCCTTTAATGCATACCTTCAACTGATATCCAATGCAACCCGCATGAAAATAATATTGCCGATTTACTCCGAGAACCACTTTAAGTATTTAATGGATTTATTAGAAAAGAATAAATTAGAGAGTTTGGACTTAGTGATTAATCGGGAAATTTTAAACTCACTGCAAAATCATGAATTATTTAATGAAAGAATATTGAATAATGAAAAGGTTATTGTGAACTGTTTAAATGATAATTTAAAGTTATTTTTAACTTATTCTGAAGAGTTCATGTCCCTGTCGTTATTCTTTGATGACGGGCACTATGATGATTCCCAAATATTAATCGCTAAAGATGAAAATGCTCTTAAATGGGCTAGAACTCTCATAAATCATTATCGATGGAGGAAACTATGGAAGAAAATCTAGTAATATGGTCATTAAAAAATCAAGAACTAGTGGATCTGTTAATAAGTCGCGAAGGTGGAAAAACAACAGTGAGAATTCTGGATGAAATATTAAAAAATCCAACAAACGCAAATCAGTTATCAAAAATGTTAGAACTAAACTATAAAACAATTATTCATCATACGAACATAATGCAGGAACATAAATTCATTACAAGAAACAAATTCAATAAAACTTATTACTTCCATCCTACAGAGAAATTAATTAAGAATCTTGATGAATACTATTTAATCAAAAAAGAATTGGATAAAAGGGAGTAAAACAATGAAAAGTGATACTGCTGAAATGCATAAAAAAGAATCATCCAACGACATATCATGTGGAATAATCACACTTAGTGACAGTAGAAAATCAGAGAAACTGGATTTGTCCGGAAAATATATGGCTCAAGAGATTGAAGCCAGATATGCACTGAAATCAAAAATTCTGATTCCGGATGAACCTTCAGATTTGATCAATGCAATCGAAGATATGGTTTCTCTAGAAATTGATGTTATCTTAACAAATGGTGGAACAGGTTTGGATACCCGTGACATCACTGTCGAAACAGTTGAATCACTTTTTGAAAAAAGAATTGAGGGATTTGGAGAACTTTTCAGAGCGAAATCTTATGAAGAAATTGGCTCTGCCGCTCTTCTTTCAAGAGCAACAGCGGGAATATATAAAAAAACGATTATATTTTCAATGCCTGGTTCTCCGAATGCTGTTAAAACAGCATTATCTTTAATCATTGATGAATTGCCTCATTTTGTCCATCATGTTAAAAAATGATGAAATTAATTTTTCATCATAATTTTATTTTTTTAGTCGAAAAATTCATTAACACTTATTAAAGGCTCAAGAGCGATGCCCTCTTTTTCAAACTCTTCAACAGCCCCTTCCTGTCTGTCGACAACAACAAAAGCCCTGATGACATTGCCGCCATTGTCCTGAATAGCTTTAATTGCTTTTAGAAGTGAACCGCCTGTAGTTGAAACGTCTTCGACAACAATGACATTATCATCCCGGTTCAATTCACCTTCAATGAGTTTTGAAGTACCGTAACCCTTTTTTTCTTTACGAATCATTAATAATGGCAATCCTGACTCTAAAGAAACGGCAGTGGCTATGGGAACAGCTCCCAATGCTGGACCTGCAACTTTATCAATGTTATCCCCAGCAATTCTTTCAGTTATTAATTTTGAAATTGTGGAGAGAATTTCAGGCTCGGTAATGGCCTTTTTCATGTTAATGTAATAATTGCTTTTCTTTCCGGAGGATAAAGTGAAATCCCCTTCAAGAAAAACCTCATTTTCTTTCAGCAGTTCAATAAGATATTCTTTTGAAGGCATTATAAATCATCTTCACCTTTAAGTAGGATTTTATCTCCAATGACTTTCACGAGTTCCATTGGAACCATATTCTCACTGGATTTTATTTGTTCGGATATTCCGGTTTTTTTAAGTACTAAATCTGTAATTTCAAATGTGTCCTTATCTAGAACAACATCGGAAACCTTTCCAACAATTTGAACGTCCGCATCAAGGACCTCTTTTCCAAATAATTCATCTTTAATTCTCATAAAAAAACACCTTTTAATATAAAATTGTTCTTAATATTAATTAATTGTTTCTAAAAATCATATCCAAAAGCAAAATTGTATTAAATACTAACAATATAATAACAATATTGATTTCAAGGTGAATTTATGGAAAATGAGATATTCACAGTATCTGCGATTAATGCCCATATCAACAAAATGTTGAAAAGAGATCCGAATCTGAAAAATATTCGGATAAAAGGTGAAATTTCCAATTATAGAAATTACCCCAGCGGGCACAGTTATTTTACTTTAAAAGATGAAAAATCTCAGATTCCCGCAGTATTTTTCAAATTCAATAAGCAGAGATTCCTTGAATTTGAACCTGAAAATGGCATGAAGGTAATTGTCAAGGGGAAAATTGAGGTTTATGAAACTGACGGAAAATACCAGTTATATGTAACAAAGATTGAAAAGGACGGAATTGGAGATTTATTTGCCCGATTTGAACAATTGAAAAAAGACCTTGATAAAGAGGGATTATTCGAAGAGACTCATAAAAAAGAAATACCCAAATATCCCAAAAGGATTGGTGTTGTTACCGCCAAAACCGGAGCTGCCATAAGAGACATCATAACCACAATAAAGCGAAGGTATCCAATATCTGAAATATTAATATTTTCAACACTGGTTCAGGGCAACCAGGCCGCGCCTCAAATTGTCAGACAAATTAGGCATGCACAGGAATTTGACATCGACACACTGATTGTCGGACGCGGTGGAGGCAGCATTGAAGATTTATGGCCGTTCAATGAGGAGATAGTTGCACGAGAAATTTATGCATGTGAAATCCCCATCATAAGTGCGGTAGGCCATGAAATTGATTTTACGATAGCTGACCTTGTAGCCGATAAGAGGGCTGCCACTCCAACGGCCGCTGCAGAGCTGGCGGTTCCCAATATACGGGAAGTGAAAAATAACATCGGTCAACTTTCAAACAGGATAAACAAAAGTATTGAAAATAAGATAGTGGAAAACAGGACAAGACTGAGCCATATATCTCAAAAAAACGTTTTGAAAAATCCCGAATCGATTTATGAGATAAAAGGAATGCAATTGGATAACTTAATTAATAAACTGGACTACTCATCCAAGACCATTATTTCGCAAAATAGAAATAAGTTATTCAGGATAGAAAACTCAATTGTCTTGAAAAAACCTGAAGAGATTATTAAAGCAAAAAAAGATAGATATATGAAAAATTTCAACAAATTAGAAATCCTCAATCCGCTTTTAACATTGAAAAGAGGTTATGCTATGGCAAAATCCGGAGATAAAGTTATATCCTCAGCGAAAGATGTGGAAGTTGGAGATGAAATTGACATTGAATTTGATGACGGAACTGTAAATACAAAGGTGATATGATGGAAAATTTAAGTTTTGAAGAAAGTATAGAAAAACTAGAAGAAATCGTTAACAGACTGGAAAATGGAGATGTGCCTTTAGATGATGCAATTGACGAATTCAAAAAGGCAATGGATTTGGTTAAAATCTGTAATGATAAGCTAAATGACGCTGAAGAATCAATTGCTAAAATCGTTGAGAACAATGGCGAACTCATTGATTTTAATCCCGAATAGGCATATTGGAATTAGAGATAAATACCACAGAAGTATTAAAAATAGTTAATCCAGAATTCCAATAAGGTCTTTAACGGATAACTATCACATTTTTCTATTATTTCCAATGCCAAACTATAGGCATCCTCTTTTTTTATTAAGTTAGCTTCAACTTCATCTATCAAATTCAGAACAGAGGTTGTTATTGCTACATTCTTTTGGTCTCTGGCATCAGTGCGCAGCTGCTTTATGAATTCGAATTTATCCTGATTCAGATTATCATAGAATTCGTTGATGTCTAAAGAATACCTATTCAGACGGACCAATGCATTTGACTGTGATTTGCTTGTAATCCAAACCTGTTTTCCGATTGATCTGGTTACGGATTCGATAACTGCTTTTGCAATCAATTCGCCAAGCTTGGAATGTTTTCCCGCATTTGTTAAAATATCACTAGAATCCGCATTGGAAAAAATCGCCACCCCATCGGTTCCGGTTCCTGTTGCAAATCCGTTGGAGTACTGTGATGGGATTCTCAAATTGTTCAAAGCAACTGTTTTTGCTTCGGTTATGGTCATGAATGCCTCAGTTAAAGTGGACTTTTCAAGACAGACATTTGTCAATAGGATAATATTTATTGTGCCGAAATGAAATTCCCCGTTTTCCTGCCAGTATGATGACTCATCCCCTGCTCGGGATGCGTTTGTCCTAACGCCTGCAGTCGTTATGGCAGTGACTTCAAGATTTTTGAACTCCTTAGTTACAATGCTGACATTTTTCATTTCAGCCAGCGTTATCAGTCCTGTTGAAAAATTGGAATCAATATTTAATGACTTGCATTCATTCATCAGATACTCGCATACATCATGATTTACCAGATAATCTATTTTTTCCTGTGATAAATGCTGGTTGAAAGCATGCTTGTAGATGTCGTTTGTTCCGGAGTTTAGCTCAGAGGTTGACATTCCATTTCGCTGAACTCCAAAATTAATTAAAATGGTGTCTTTTAGGTAAAATATCTCATCATCAGTGGATGTCTTAAAAATAACTCTGTTTGAGTACATAAAAAAAGAAAAAAGAGTGATGTAAAAGAATTTACATCATTGGAGGCATTCCGCCAGCCATGGATGGGTCCATACCCATGTCTTCTGGGCCTCTGGTTGATGCGATTACATCATCGATTCTTAAAATCATTTCAGCTGCTTCGGATGCAGATTGGATAGCTTGTTTTTTAACACGTTTAGGTTCGATTACGCCAGCTTCTTTCATATCTGCTACTTCACCAGTGAATACGTCTAATCCCATGTAGAATGAGTCTTCTTGTGCAGCTCTTAAGTCTACTAAAGAGTCAATGCTGTCTAAACCTGCGTTTTCAGCTAAGGTTTTTGGCACTATTTCTAAAGCTTCTGCAAATGCGTTTACTGCTAATTGTTCTCTACCGGAAATTGATTCTGCGTAGTCTTTGAGTTTTTTAGCCATTGCGATTTCAGGAGCTCCTCCACCAGCAACAACTTTGTCGTCTTCTACAGTAGCTGCAACTACACCGATTGCATCTTCAATTGCTCTTACAATTTCATCTACAATGTGTTTGGTACTTCCTCTTACGAATAATGTTACGGATTTAGCTCCGCTGCATTCTTCTACAAAGATCATTTCTTCTCCAGAGATTTTTCTTTCTTCAACAGTGCCTGCAATACCTAAATCTTCTTCGGTTAAGTCATCTAAGTTAGTAATTACGCTAGCGCCAGTTGCTCTGGATAATTTTTCGATATCGGATTTTTTGACTCTTCTTACTGCTAAAACACCAGCTTTGGATAGGTAGTGTTGTGCTAAGTCATCAATACCTTTTTGTGCGAATAATACATTTGCACCTGCATCAACGATTTTGTTGACCATGTCTTTGACCATTTTTTCTTCTTGTTCAATGAAAGCTTGCATTTGAGCAGGGTCAGTAATTGTAATTTCAGCGTCCATTTCGGTTTCTTTAACTTCTAATGGAGTGTTGATTAATGCGATTTTTGCATCTTTGATTTCGGATGGCATGCCTGGATGTACTCTTTCTTTATCGATGATTACACCTTCAACTAAGCTGGATTCTTCAACAACAGCACCGTCTTTTTTCTCGATTTTGATGTTGTCAGTGTCGACTGTGCCATCTTCTTCAGCAATAGCTTCCACAGCATCTACGATTAATTTTGCTAATGGTTCACGTGCTGCTTCAGTTCCTTTACCAGTCATAGCGGTCATAGCAACTTTGAGTAAGATTTCGGAGTCCACATCGTCGATTGCGATTTCGTCTAAGATTTCCTGTGCTTTTTCAGCTGCTTTTCTGTATCCCATTGCTATGATAGTTGGGTGAATGTCTGAATCAAGTAATCCTTCTGATTTTTTCAATAGTTCTCCAGCAATGATAACTGCGGTTGTGGTTCCGTCTCCAACTTCGTCTTCTTGGGTTTTTGCCACTTCCACAAGCATTTTTGCTGCTGGGTGTTCAATATCCATTTCTTTTAAGATAGTAACTCCGTCGTTGGTTACTACAATGTCTCCGAGTCCGTCGACTAACATTTTGTCCATTCCTTTAGGACCTAATGTTGTTCTTACAGTTTCAGCAAGTACTTTACCTGCTAAAATGTTATTTCTTTGTGCATCTCTGCCGACAGACCTGTTAGTACCTTCTGGTAAAATAAAAATTGGTTGTCCTTGTGCCATTAATAATCACCTTTTTTTTAATTTTATAAATAATTAGATCAGTTTAATTATCAACATGAGAAAATAAGTTATAGTGTTGACTAAACCTTTCTACTTAATAGATGAGTTTAAGGTTATATAAATACTTTACGGTATAAAGTAAATTTAAGTAAGAAAAAGATTTGAGAGATAATCTGCAAAAAAATTACCTGCAAAATTATTGACAAACCAATTGATAATTGTAGGAGTTACCCCAATCGCTGACAAAATTATTATACAAAAAATAAATTAAAATATATGTGGCTGTGAAATTACGAAAAAATATCCTGGGAAATATAGATGCACGCCAAATTTTTAAATTATTATTGTAAAATTAAAAAAATAGATTCGATTTAAAAGCTTAAACTGAAAAAAATAAGGGAAAATAGAAGAAAATCTTCTAAAATTAAATAGTAACTGTAAATGGACCAAAATCATAATCATGATGGAAACCAAGAGAACTTCCAGGACCAATCTTATTATTGACACTGGCAGAACTGTGATGAACACTGCCGTCTGCATCAGAAGAACTGTTATGAGCAGGTTCTGTAGACTCGGCCGCATATATTACACTGCATGTCAAAGCGATTATCGAAACAACAATTAATACTCTTATGATTCTTTTACTAAACATGATACTCTCCTCTCAAATAACATTAATTTATTTTCGTCAATTTATCTCTGAAAAACACTGAGATTCTTATCTAATCTGCAATTCTTGAATGAAAATTTTAGAGATAAGCAAATATATAAAATAAGTTACATTTAATGTTTTTCGCGTGTAAGTGCACACTTACATTATAAAATAGGAAAACAAGCATTAAAAATAAACAAATATCATTTTTAGACAAATAAAAATAGAATACTGGATAAAACTGGATTTTAATTCATCGTCAACTAAAAAAAGATAATATAGGTAGAGTTATCTACCTTGTTTTTTCTCTAATCTGAAAGGAGGAGTAGTTTCCTGGGTTTCATATGCTTCCTGTTCTTCCTGCAATTCATTGAAGAAAGCATTGATTTCCTCTAACCTTTTAATCTTATCCTCTTTTCTTTGCAATTCATTTTGAAGTCTTAAATAATCTTCACGTGAAACAGATTGCTCTTTTAGATAACGAATTTCATTTTCGCGGGCAGAAATCTCGTTCTGCAATTGAACATACTCATCTTTAGAAACTGATCTGTCCTTTAAATATTGGATTTCACTGTTTCTTGCATCGATTTCGTTGTCGAATCTGGCTTGAAGATTGTCATAATCCTGTTTAGGAACAGAATTTTCCTGCAACTCAATAAGTTGGGTGTCCAATGACTTAATTTCGGAATTGAATTTTAACTGCAAGTCATTATAATCTTGTTTAGGGATAGTTTCTTGTCTTAAGTTGGAAATTTCATTATTCATCGCATTAATTTCGGATTCAAATTGAGTCTGAAGGGAAATATAATCCTCTTTAGGAATAGTTTGCTGTTTGAGAATGTCCAATTCATTGTTAACCTGATCAATTTGACTTTCTTTAATGCGGATTTCATTATTTTTCAGCTCAATCTGCTTTTCAAGCTCCAGTATTTGGCTTTGTGATTCGAAATCGTTTTCCAATTTGAGAACTTTGATTTTATATTCATCGATATTTCTAGAAAGAGAATTAATTTGGGCGTCTTTTTCTGCAATGCTTCTGTAAGATTCATTTAACCTTTCGTTAACATCGGACAATTCTTTTTTCTTATATTCGCGTAATTGTTCAGCGAAATACTCCTTGATTTCATCAAGAGAATTGTTGACATAATCCAATTCATAGATCCTATCTTCCTGATTTTTAATAAGGATATCCTTCTCATCCATTTGTTTTTTCAAAAGATTGATTTCATCTTCAGCTTTAAACTTGATTACAGAAACCTCTTTTTCCTTATCTACAATGTCTTGTTCGAGCTCCTTAAGCCGTTGCGGAGTGTTATCATTAGCTCGTTCCACTTCAAGCTTAGTTAATTCCAGTTTTAATGAATTAAGTTCCAATAGGCAAGATCGAATTAAAGATTGCAGAGTATCTTTTTCAGCATCAATTCCTATTTGCATTCTATCCCTTAGTTAAAATTTTTTCTTAATATCGGTTAGTAATTATTAATTTGTAATAATTTCCGAAACTCCGATATATTGAACAATATATTTCCTTGATATAAAATATTAATTTCATACTATTTAAATTAAACCCTTATAGTAACTAAAAAATAAAATGAAAAAGAAATAGAAAACAGAAGTCAAAAATAAAAAATTTTAAAAAAAATAGAAAAAATAAATTGATAAAATTAGAGTATTTTATCATTAATCAATTCAGCATTGAGAATAGATGCTCCTGCTGCACCACGAATAGTGTTGTGGCCAACTAAAACATATTTAAAACTATTGTCAAATACTGCATCTTTTCTGAGTCTACCAACAGTTACTGCCATACCATTACCTGCATTTCTGTCCATTCTTGGCTGTGGCCTGTCGGATTCTTCTTTAACAATGACCGGATTTTCAGGAGCAGAGAACAGATTTAGTTCTTGCGGCAAACCTTTGAAGTTTGACATTTTGTCACTTACATCAGCAATGTCAAAGTCATCAGCCAACTCGATAAACACCGCTTCGGTATGACCATCGATTACAGGTACCCTGTGACATGACGCACTTAATTTGAAATCGGCATTGACTACATCAGTACCGTCAAATGAACCGAGCAGATAGAGTGATTCGCTTTCCATTTTTTCCTCTTCCCCACCAATGTAAGGAACAAGATTATCGATAATGGCCATTGATGGAACCCCATTATAACCTGCACCGGATACAGCTTGCATGGTTGACACTCTAACTGATTTAACATCAAAATTATCAACAATAGGTTTTAATGTTAATGCCAAAGCGATTGTTGAACAGTTTGGATTGGTTACAATGAATCCATCCCAGTTATTCTCCTTTTGTTGAGCATCAATCATGTCTAAACACTCAGGATTGACTTCAGGGATTACCAAGGGTATATTTTTTTTCATCCTATGTGCACTGGCGTTACTTGCAACAACATAATCCTTTGCAAACTCTTTTTCGACAGTGAGTGCGAAATCGGCAGGAAGGGATGAAAATACAATATCCACATCATCATCCATTGCCTTAGGATCAGTTTCAATGACTTCAATGTCTTTTACAGACTCCGGCATTTCATTATTCATATACCAGGTTGTAGCATCTTCATATCTTTTACCGGCGGATCTGGAAGAAGCAGCTAAAGCTGTAACCTCAAAATCCGGGTGATTTTCAAGCAACTGAATAAATCTTTGACCAACCATTCCGGTTGCGCCTAGAACACCTACATTTACCATATTTAACACCTATTCTAATCCTAAAACATCATTCATACTGCTGACAACACCAGTTTCAGCATTTGGAATATATCTGATAGCTCTGATTACACCAGCAATAAATACCTCTCTTGTATGTGCCTGATGTTTGAGCTCTATCCTTTCACCATCACCAACAAACATTACTGTGTGGTCTCCTACGATATCTCCACCACGGATTGCGTGAACACCAATCTCTTCAGGAGTTCTTTTTCCAACTAAACCCTGTCTTCCATAAACTCCTACCTCTTCAGGGTCACGGTCCAGTTCTTTTGCTATTACCTCAAATGCGGTCATAGCTGTTCCGGACGGAGCGTCCTTTTTCTGATTGTGGTGAGCCTCAATAATTTCAATATCAAAATCATACAATAACGGAGCCAATTTCTTTAAGGTATTGAAAAATACATTTACTCCGATAGCCATGTTTGAAGAGATGACTGCCGGAACATTATTGTCTTTAACATTTTTAATATTGGATTCCATTTGTTCTTCACTGAAACCTGTGGTTCCAACAACGATTCCAACACCACAAGAAGTTGCTATCCTAATTGTTTCGACTGCAGCATGAGCGATTGTGAAGTCTACAAGCACATCAGGTTTTGCAGCTTTTAATGTCTCTTCCAAATCCTGAGAACCGGTAATCGCAACGCCCAGTTCTTCAGTTCCTGCCTGAAGACCTGCATCTCTACCGGCAAGAGGAGTATTCGGCATCTCAATAGCTGCAACAACTTCCATATCATCCTGTTCTGTGATTTTTCTAATAATGCCGGAGCCCATTCTTCCTGCAGCTCCGGTAACTGCTACCCTAATCATATTATTACCAACTTAAATTAAATCAGAATCTTTTAATGCTTTTTTAAGAACTTCAAGGTTATCTTCTCTCATAGGCACTAAAGGTTGTCTTAAAGGTCCTGAAGGCAATCCCATAAGACCCATTGCAGTTTTAACAGGTACCGGGTTGCTTTCAATGAACAATGCCCTAATCAATTCAACCATTTCATAGTGAAGTTCCATTGCTCTTGTATAATCATCATTCAATACGCTGTCAACCATTAGAACCATTCTTCTCGCATCAATGTTTGCGGAAGCTGAAATAACTCCGGTTGCCCCAACGGCCATAAGAGGTAAAGTTAATGAATCTTCCCCTGAAAGAATGTTGAAGTCTTCCTCCAATCCTTCGTGAGTGAGTGCCCTGTAGATGTCAGATACTTTATCCACACTTCCGCTTGCCTCTTTAACCGCATCGATGCCGTCCACTTTTGCCAGTTCGACAATTGTTTCGACATCCATGTTGATTCCTGTACGGGAAGGCACATTATACAATATTAGAGGAATGTCGACTGTTTCGGCAACAGTGGTATAGTGGTCAATCAAACCGTGCTGTTGTGGTTTGTTGTAATACGGAGTGATCAATAATGCTGCATCAGCCCCTGCATCATATGCATATTTAGTCAGTGAGAGAGCTTCTGAGGTGGCGTTACTTCCAGTACCTGCAATAGTCTCGACTCTGCCGTCCACTTCATCAACCAAAATATCAATTATCCTTTGATGTTCTTCATGAGAAACTGTAGCTGATTCACCTGTGGTTCCTGCACCAACTAAACCTGTTACTCCTTTTTCAATTAAATAATTAATATTGGATCTGAATCCTTCTTCATCAATTTCTTTATCTTGTGTGAATGGAGTTACCATTGCAACGTATGTTCCTTCAAAATTCATTCTAAAACCTCATTAATTAATTCACGTGCTTTATCACCATCATCCCAGTTGACGAACAGTACAACTGCGGTTTGTGATGAAATAATTTCGACAATATTGATTTCGTTTTTTCTGAGCGGTTCTGTAATTTCTGAAATTATTCCAGGAGTATCGATAATATCAGGACTTACAAATGTAATCATTGCAGTATCTCTTCCGAGGGATAGAGAACTTAAGACATCGGTTTCCACTACAACCTGATGCAATAAATGATAGGCCTTATTGGAATCATTCTTTTCAACAAATACTGTGATTGAGTTCTGACCAGCGGAGATTCCAAAAATATTTATATCTGAATCAGCGAGTTTTCCAGTTATGTTGGCCATAAGACCGGTGGTTTTAACCATTGCTTCACCGACAATGGCTATAAGAGAAATAGGGTTCTTGTATTTAGTTACACATTTCATCATATCACCTTCATAAGGACCTACAATGCGTGTACCTTTTGAGGATAAATCCCCGTGAGCAAAATTGATAATTTTTGCAGCTATTAATGGATCTTTGTATCTTAATGCATGAGGATGGAGAACCTGCGCTCCATGAGTTGCCAAATCCCTCATTTCCTCAACTGATATTTCATCCAACAATTGCGCTTCTTCAATTTTATTAGGATCAGTTGACATGACACCCTCAACATCAGTAACAATTATTACCTCATTTGCATCAAGACAATGGCCGATTAAGAAAGCGGTTACATCACTGCCTCCTCTTCCGAGTGTTGTGATTTCACCATTCGGACCTTGCCCTAAAAATCCACAAATGACCGGAATTATACCTTGATTTACGAGTTGCATTATTCCTTCGGTTTTTTTCTTGGTTGTATTAAAATCAATTTTTGCTTCTAAGTAATTAGAATCAGTCATTATTGGCCATAAATCATTATAAGGGTCAATAAATTCTGACTTTACACCTAAAGATTCAATAGTTGCTGAAAATAATCTGGCACTAGTTAATTCACCCATAGCCATAATTCCTGCCTTTTGCTTGTCTGTTAAGCTTGTTCCAATAGCCTCATCAGACAATCCAATGAGGTCATCGGTGGTCTTGTTGACAGCTGAAACTACAACTACTATCCGACTACCTTTCATATACTCATTCACGACAGATTGCGCCGCTTTTTTAATTCTGGAACCATCCCCTACCGAGGTTCCTCCAAATTTCGATACTATCAAATCCATTAAGTTCACCTATTTCTTAAAATATTGATTATTATTTTGCTTAAATATTCAATTAAACAAAATATACATATCTATTTTTATATAACCATATTAATAAACTTTAATTAAAACGAGTATAAAACCAGTTAAAAAGTTAAATGTGAAAAAAGAGTTGATAAAAAAAGAGTAGAAAAATATGAAAAAAAGCTTATTTTTGGGTTTGTTCTAACCTAACAAGCCTTGTTACATATCCTGCGATTTTGTTTCTTAAATGTTTAGTACTTACGGTTGAGTATTCCTGTACTAATTTTTTATTTTCTTCAAAATCAGTAGTGAAAACACCTTTGTGAGTTTCGATGAGTTCTTTTGCTAAACGTTTAACAAATGAAGTTCTAATATTGCCCATTAACATTCCTCCTTTAAAATTTGTTTTTGCATGTTTTTACTTAACTTAGTCAGCATACTAAATATTTGATCAATAATTTCACTATCAAGATTATTCTCTTTGGATAATTTCTCAATTTTTTTATGAATTGCCTCTTCCCTATCCTTATCATAGATAGGTAATCCCAGATAATCCTTAGAAAATACAATATCTTTTGCAAGAGCAGTTCTCTGAGAAATTAAATCAAATAACGCATTATCAATTTCATCAATACGTTTTCTGGATTCCTTGAGAAGTATTTCAGCTTCTTCATTATTTTCAAAATGTTTACTTTCGCCATTACTTTTCAAAAAATCACCAAATTGATAATAATATAATTTATCAATATCCTAGTATATAAAGTATATGTTTCATTTTTAAGATAGCAAAGAAAATGACAAATTTTTCCTATAACAAACAGCAACCGTCATTATCACTCACAGTTTCGATGACTCTGCCTTCATATTTCATCCATGACTCGCGAACATCATCAATTGAATCAACATCAACAATCGCCACAAAGGATGAGCCGGTTCCTGAAAGGCCAGCTGCAAGAGCACCAGCCTGTAAAGCGTCAATGGCAATTGAAGTATTGAATCCCAATGCAGAAGAATAAATCAGTCCATTTAAATTTAAAGCCTTGAAGTACTCTTTTTTACATGCGAAATCGAATGCCGTTTCGACCAATGGAGCTAGAACTTTCATCCTCCCAACATTTGAATCCCCTGATTTTGAGTGGAAATCAGGCATGTAAATCAAAATAGAATGATCATCCATTTTCTCTTTTATGATAAACTCCCTATTTTTATTGTCAGTTACGACGACTCCTCCAAAATAGGATGCCGTTGCATCATCAAATGAACCCGTGATTGTAACTCCCGCATCAAGAGATGCGTCGATTGCCATATTGATTACCTCCAAATCGGACAGTGGCTTTAAATCAAATTCCTCTTTAATGATTTCTGAGGTAACTTTAACAATAGCATTTGAAGAAGCGCTGCTGCTTGAAAGTCCTGATGCCATCGGCAAACTGGATTGGGTCTTTAAGCTGATTCCAAAATCCTCTTTGTCAATATCATAATGATTGAAAACCTTCTGAACACATAATTCCATTAAGTCAGTGTCGGCTCCAACGTCATTGACACATCTTATTGAATCAGGCATTGTTTTAGCCTCACATTTTATATCCAAACCAATGCCGAACGCTGAACCGAAACCAGTTGCAATTGCATTGATTATTGTCGCAGAACCGGGAGACCTGACAATTTTCCTCATTATCTAACCTCGTCATATGGAATGTCAACAACTGCAAAATCCAAAGCCCTGTTTCTGGCATTCATCGAAAAGATTAATCTCAAATCATTGTCAGTGAGAATTCTATCAGTGGCCTTGGCAATTGAAACTACATCATTCGGGTCAACCAATAGTCCCACATCCTTAGTGATTATCTCTGAAATTCCCCCAACATCACTTCCTATTACGGGTTTGCCGCAAGCCAAAGCTTCAATAAGCACCAAACCGAAACTTTCTGAAAATGACGGCAAGACCAAAACGTCACAGCTTGGAATTATTCTTTCAACATCGTTTCTTGATCCTGTAAAGATCACATCATGGATATTTTCTTCTTCTACCTTTTTCTTCAGGTCTTTAAATAAAGGCCCATCTCCAACAATCACTAAACAATAATCGCAATTGGAGATTTTTTTGGCTTCAATAAGAGAATCAACATTTTTCCTTTTAATTAGATTGCCAACAAAAAGGACGATTGGTTTGTTTCCAATTTTATTTTCCACCCTGAATGAAACATCAGGATGGTTTGAAAATTTGTTTACATCAACGGAGTTCCATGAAATTCTGGTTTTATTGGCTATGCCAACAACTCCTGTTGCAATGATTTCATGTTTCAATGCATTGCTGACTGCACAGACCACATCAGCATCTTCCAATACTGTTTTAATTGAGGAACGCATGAATGACTGATTTTTATATAATTCAAACATGTCTGAACCGTGTGCGGTTACATAAGTTTTAATATTGTATTTTTTCCCAACCTCAACAGCCGCGGCCCCTGCGGGGAATAAGTAATGGCCATGAATAATGTCTATGCCTTCTTTTTCAATGAGCTTTTCCAATGCCTTTTTGGCATTTTTCTTAAACATCAATCCCCTTACTCCTTTAAGATTAAGACCTTTTGTTGGGATAACATGAATTCCGTCAATATCCTTAATTTCCTTGTGGGGATATGTTATGACAAAAACCTCATGACCCATTTCAACTAATCTTTTTGATAAGGTATGTATATGAACTCCCACTCCCCCAACATGAGGCGGGAACTGACCGACCATAGCTATTTTCATAAGTTAAAACTCCAAATCTTCACTATATAAATATAATGAAATTATTGTTTAAATAATTAATTATATAAGAAAAATTAATGTTTAAGATGCGATTTGTTTTAAAAAAAAAGGAAATGGAATCATAGTTTTCAATCTAAAAAACTTAATTGTCCATCTAACGGAATATTAATATCTGAAACTGCATCAAACTTAAATATTTCCTAAAAAAAATATATTACCATGACTTTCATGAACAATAATGGAAATTTTAAACAGTTCCGAATGATCGGATTCCTAAATGAAAATTGCAATGATGATCATGTGATATCAAAAATTACCATCGTGCTTCGTCGAGACAAGATAGAAGCTCCTTATTATATGATTACCAAAATCAGACTATCTTCATGTATTGACAGACCAGATAATGGAGTTATTCACGCAATGGACATATTGAACCATACCAGAAGGCATAACTTAACTGAAGATGCCTATGATGAAATTAAATCATTGATTACTGATAACGACTATGAATCCGACCAGGTGAAAATCTTTAAAGACGATGCTCAACTTAAGATGGTTTTAATGTCTAAAAATGATGATGAACTCAATGACCTTTTTAAAGTCTATGGAGAACTTTTTGAAAAAATAGATAAGTTGATTGATTAAAATGGGAAAATCATTTTTTAGAGATAATTTCCGCATTGTCGTTTAGATAATTTCCTTCCATATCCACTAGAATAACATTTAAATCCAAATCAAAACGTTGCTTGCACCTTTCGCGGATTGCATGGGCAATACTATTTGAAACCTCAACTGAAATATCCAATTCGTTCAATATGTTCATCATGTCATCAGTTGTTTTTGAATCGAATAATCTTTGAAGGTCCTCTTGTTTTGCGCCGCATAATGCTGCATGTGCAACCATTATCTCGCGTCTGCCGTCTGCAATGGCATATTTAGTGTTGAAGATTCCTCCGGCAACCTTTATCAATTTTCCGATGTGTCCGAAGAAAGTGAATTTGACAATTCCTCTTTTTTCAGCCTCTTCAAACATGAAACCAACATAATTGCCTGTTTGGATAATCTGTTCTTTAGACGCATTCAAGTTTTTCAGAGCCAACTTTTCGCCGATGTTTCCCGGGACAAAAATCAAATCCTCAATGTTTGAAGCCAAAGCGACATCCAATTGTGTGACAATGGAATTCTTATACGCC
Source organism: Methanobrevibacter sp. (assembly GCF_017406825.1). GTDB lineage: Archaea > Methanobacteriota > Methanobacteria > Methanobacteriales > Methanobacteriaceae > Methanocatella. The sequence continues at coordinate 6,276 of NZ_JAFQXT010000051.1, read as the reverse complement.
TCGCTGGACATGGACCTTGCAATACCTGTTGTCCCTAAAACCGATATTCCCCCGATGATGCCCAATTTGGGATTCATTGTTTTTTTGGCAATGATTTCTCCATCGGGAATGGAGATGGTTACTTTTGCAATTTTATCTTCAGGTATCTTATCCTTTAAGTTTTTAACAATCATGCGACGAGGACCCGGATTTATTGCATAATCCCCAACAGGAACCTGAAGGCCTGGCTTTGTGATTTTGCCAACGCCCTTTCCCCCAGTGATTATAACATTACTCTCCTCATCAGTTTTATCCAATAATTCTACAGTGGAAACTATTGCCAAATCGACTGTAACATCAGGGTCATTGTAAGGATTCTTATGGGCTACTGCACAGGCTTTAAAATCAGATATTTTCCTGCAACTGTCAATAATGATATCCAAAGTCTTTTTGGGAGTTTCAACATTGACGCATGCAATGTCGGAAGATTCCAGAATCGCCTCCAATGCTGCAAGCGAACAAGCTGTTGCTACAGTGCCTGTTGTAACGCCAGTATATTCATCAATAGACATTTTAAATAAAAAAAAGAGAGAATCTATAATTTAGATTCAAGTACAGAAATTAATTCATCTTCAGAAGGAGTGCCTACAAAACTTACTTCCCCGTCGATAACTACTGTAGGAACTGCCATGATTTGATAATCCATTGCTCTTTGTCTGTTTTCTGGATTGCTTGGGTCATCGATTTTAATTGATTCCACATCAATTGCATCGCCTAATTTATCTTTTGCTTTTTGGGCAGCATCAATTGCCGCTGGACAGTGTGGACAGGTACTAGTTGAAAATACTTCTACTTTTATTGCCATATTCTATCTCTCCTTTAAGTTAATTTGTAAATATTTTATAAGTTATTAATATATAACTGTTCCCATTGAAAGAATTAATCCAGATTAGATGTTTTCGGCACCACTGATTTTGACAGGACTTGCTTTAACTGATACGTGCTTGACTTCGGGAATCTCCCTGATGATTCTTTCATGAACCTCACTGCATACTTTATGAGATTCTTCGAGAATCATTCTCTCATCAAGTTCTATTTCCAATATGATTATTGTGGAATATCCCATATAGTCAACCAGGATATTCTTAGTATCCTGAACGTTAGGCACTGAATTTGCAATGTTCCTTATGTTTTCAATTAACTCCTTGGATGGCAGCTTTCCAATGATATAATTAACATTTGATATGAAAATCTCGACTGCTGTTTTAAAGATAAGCAGTCCGATGACTATTGCAATTATGGAATCAAAAACAGGATGGCCGATATTGGAAAAGAATACCCCTATCACTATTGCGATTGAAGTGAATACATCTGATTTCTGATGATAACCATCGGCGATTATGGCAGGACTTTTAATTTCCTTTCCAACCTTTATCATATATCTGCTGACAATTATATTGATGAAAATTCCTACAACCGCCATTGCCGCAACGCTCATATGAGGGGCTGAAAATTGATTGAACAATACCTGTTTGGAAGCCTTTTCAATAATTTCCCAAGAAATGACAACCAAAAATAAAACAATGAATAATCCGCTTATGGCTTCGGCACGAGCATAACCTAAAGGATGATCATCATCAGCCGGTTTTTGACTATACTTAAATCCGATATATGCAATGACTGTCGTTATGATGTCTGAAAGTGTATGTGCTCCTTCAGAAACCAATGCACTGCTTCCGGCAATCATACCGACTGCAATATTGAAAACTGTCAAAAAGCAATTCGCAAGAACTGCAACCAAAGTCACTTTTTTACCACTTTTCTCGCGAAAATTATCTGCCATAAAATAACTCCAATTTAAATCAATTAAAATATAATTGTATTATTAGTAATAAATTTTTTGCATTTGAAAAAAATCTTAAAACTGATATTACTTATCAAATGCTCTCCGGAAATATTTAATATATATTAAAAAAATAAAAATTAATGATTAAAATGGAAAATCTAAGAGACGATATCAAAACAATAATCAATGGTGCATACCCTTACATTAAAGAGTTTAATCCTGCTCAAAAGGCTGTTATCGAGTCAGGATACCTTGAAGACAAATCAAATTACATAATCTGCATTCCTACAGCCAGTGGAAAAACCGTTTTAGGAATCCTTCCAGCTTTAAAAACAATACTTGACGGAGGCAAGGCAGTTTATGCAGCACCACTTCTTTCGATACAGAACGAAAAGGTTAAGGAATTCAAAGCATTTGAAGAACATGGAATCCGCGTTGGCAAACACCCTGCAAGTTCCGATTTGTCCGTAATGGTTTTCGAATCATTTGACGTGCTTACAAGATTTTCCTGGAATAATCTAAGGGATGTTGATACCCTAATCATTGACGAATTCCACATGATTGGGGAATTCACAAGAGGACCAACTCTTGAAGCGGCAATAACAAGGGCAAAAATCATAAATCCCAAAATGAGAATAATTGCGCTGTCAGCTACCTTGAAAAATATTGAAGAAATAGAGGGGTGGCTTGAAGGAACCTGCATAGAGCATGATTACCGGCCGGTCCCACTGCATAAGGAAGTTTTGGATGCGGAGATGTTCAATACCAAAAACAAGAATGATGTTATTGTGAAAGTATTGGAAAAGTCAATTGAAGATAAATCGCAGGCATTGGCTTTCGTGTCCACTAGAAGATTTACAGAAAGCCTTGCAACTTACGTTTCAAAAAAGATAGACAAGAAAATTAATTTGAGACAGAGGGAACGCTTTAAAGAAGTTGCCGATAGGATACTTGAAGTTCCAAAAAATAAAGGTTCACTTCCAACAAGCACCTGCCTTAAATTGGCCGAAAGCATCGAACACGGTGTCGCTTTTCACCATGCCGGTCTTTTCAATGAACAGAAAGAAATCATTGAAGATGAATTCAGAAACGGGAATATCTTAATGATTACCGCAACACCGAGTTTAATGTATGGAGTCAATTTACCTTCCAAAACCGTTGCAATCAGAGACCATACCCGGTGGACAACAAGGGGGCCCGAACAGATACCTGTTTTTGATTATGAACAGATGTCCGGACGAGCAGGAAGGCCACAATATGATGATGTCGGATATTCCTATCTAATAGCAAAAACAATGGATGAGGCTCTAAACCTGCAGGAATACTACGTTGAAGGCGAAATTGAAAAAACCAATTCAAAGCTCGTTGAAAACAAAGATGCGATTTATAAACAGATTATTGCCCAAATAGCTTCATCACTTTCAAGGAATCTGGATGAACTGATTGACTTTTTTGAAAAAACATTATACGGCTATCAGATGAGCAATAATCCTTCAATGGCATTGTTTGCTGCCGATAGCATTAGATACGAACTTGAAATCGCATTGGAATTTCTGCTTCAAAACGGAATCATAAGGGCAACCCCTGAAGGATTGAAAGCCACTGATTTTGGTTATCTAATAGCTAAATCAAACTATTCTGTTGAAACAGCGGTTAAAATTAAGGAATACATCTCAGGCATCAATAAGATTAACGCCAGTGAATTCATATATGCTTTATGTGAAACTCCTGATGTGCCTCTCATATCCTTCAAAGGAAGAAAATCAAAAGACCCAGTGCATGAAAAACTGTCCGAAGTAGGTCTCTTTGCAGTTGATATCGGAAACGTTGAAGCCACAGCCGTATCATTGATGGAATGGATTGATGAGAGAAACGAGTATGAAATCGAAAACAGATACAATGTTTATTCCGCTTCAACTAGAAGATCCGCTTATGAAGCATCCCGTCTTGTCAAGTTTGCAAAAGACACCTCAGAAGTGCTGGGAAACTATTCCAACCTGAAAGACTTTGACATTTTATCCGCCAGATTATACTACGGTGTTAAAGAGGACATTATTCCGTTAGTCGTTGGAGTAAAAAGACTCGGTAGAAAAAGAGCAAGAAATCTGGTCAGAATATTCGGAACAGATTTGAGTGGCGTTTCAGAAAATGAGTTGCAAAAAGTAGAAGGTATCGGACCTAAATTAGCTGAGAAAATAAGATTATTTGCAAATAATTAAAAGGTGGGATTTAACCTCCACCTTCTGCAACACTGGAATCCATTTGCATGTTTTCCAATGATTTTGCTTTTTCTTTCATTGCTTCAACGTCAATTTCATTATCTCCCTCATCATAGAATGAAGATTTTTTAATGTCCTTTTCATCGAGCAATTCGACTAAATTAGAACGATACCATAATTCGGTTTTATCAATTTTTACCCAGTCAATGCCGTCCTGTGTCTTCAGGTCAAGGACTTTGCCCATTGTTCCTGTATCCACATATCTGACATGAGAATCAAGAGTAATTTCCAATCCTCTTGCATCAAAAACCATTTTAATACCTGTTTATTCAGTGTCGTCTTCTATTTCGACTTCAACAGTTTCAGCTTCAGCTTCTTCAGCTTCTTCTTCTTTTTCGATTTCTTTGTTTAAGATGACATATGCACCAATGGTTGCAATATCTTCAAAGGAGATTTCAAGTTCATCTCTGGAGAAGATGTTTTTTTGTAAAGTTAAAGTAACGGCTTCGATTTTACCGGTTGCGGTGTCAAAATCCACATTGTCAACTTTTCCAACAACATTTGCATTTTTATCTAAAACGGTAGATCCAATAAATTCTTTAATTTGCATTTTTTCACCTTTGCTTAATATTAATAATATACAATTATATTTTATTTCATTAAATATATAAATAAATCCTGTATATAAAATTAACTATTATCATATGGTGAAAATAAAATGGAAAATGCATGTCGGATAATAATCGATGATATTGTCGATGGTAAGATTACAACACGAAAAGAACTTGAAGTCGAAAAAAGGCAGTTATGTCGCGATTTAAAGTTAACCAGGTTCATGAGCAATGCGGACATTCTGGAATATGCAAAACCTGAGGAAAAGGAAATCGTTTCCGGAATCCTAAGGAAAAAACCAACAAGAACAATGTCCGGCGTTGCAATAGTTGCCGTAATGTGCCATCCTCACAAATGTCCTCATGGAAGATGTTTTTATTGTCCCGAAAGCGACATTGCTCCTCCAAGCTATACCGGTGAGGAACCGGCTGCGCTTAGAGGCAGAATGTATGAATATCATCCATATGTCCAATGCTTCAACCGCTTGAAACAACTTAAAAAGATTGGCCATCCCATCGATAAGGTTGAACTCATAATAATGGGAGGGACTTTCCCTTCAAGGGATTTGTGCTATCAGGAATGGTTTGTTTCACAATGCCTAAAGGCAATGTGTGACTTTGGCTTGATTATGGAAAACAAGCCAACGAACTATGATTATGACCTTGATTATGAGGAGATACGTTCTTTTGAGAAAGGAATTTTGAAAACCTATCCTCCAAACGGCTATGTGTTGATTGATGATGTGCAGAGGGTCAATGAAAGTTCAAAAGTGAGATGCGTGGGAATGACTTTTGAAACCCGTCCTGACTACTGTAAAAAGGAGCACATCAATAGAATGCTTGATTTTGGAGTTACCCGAGTTGAACTTGGTGTTCAAACCCTATCGGACGAGTTATATGAAAAAATTCAACGTGGACACACATTATCCGATGTTGTTGAAGCCAATCAGCTCTTAAGAGACTCCGCCATCAAGGTGGCCATGCACATGATGCCGGGCTTGTTTTCAAATCAAAGCCAGGATTTGAAAATGTTCAAACGGCTATTCAGTGATGACGATTTCAAGCCGGACATGCTGAAAATCTATCCCTGCCTTGTAACGAAAGGAAGCGAACTGTATGACCTATGGAAAGAAGGCGGATATGAACCATATAATGATGACGAAGCCGTTGAATTGATAACTAAAGTCAAGGCCATCCTTCCGAAATGGGTAAGGACAATGAGAATTCAAAGGGATATCCCATCAACGCTTATTGAAGCCGGAGTTAAAAAATCTAATCTTGGAGAACTCGTTTATAATAATCTTGAAAAGGAGCATATAAACTGTCAGTGCATTCGCTGCCGTGAAATAGGACATAAGAAGACCTCCAGAGAGTATACTTTGGATGACTTTGAATTGTTTAGTGAAAACTATTCCTCATGCAATGGACAAGAGCATTTCTTGTCAATTGAAGATATTAATGAAGAAAGCATTGCCGGGTTTTTAAGATTGCGTCTGCCATCAAAAGATCATTTCCGAGAGGAAATTACTGATACAACCGCACTGATTCGTGAATTGCATGTCTATGGAAACATGATTAAAATTGGTGGTAAAAACCCTAAAATAGGACAGCATACCGGATT
>NZ_JAFQXT010000050.1 GCF_017406825.1 Methanobrevibacter sp. | reverse complement strand
TTGCATGGCTTAATCGAATCCCAATAGCAGTAGCATCTGCCAGGATCAAACAGAATTGAACACATAACAGACATAATAGTATAAAGTATTATGAAGTACGCTAAATATAGACGAGTATTACACTAAACTAGTTTGTAACTAATTCACCACATACTACAAAACCAACATCATACTTGAGAAAATTCAAGTACTCACAAATGTATAGCTACATGTGGAAAGCAACCATCATAGTAAAAATTGTTCCATACAATAATACTTAGGTCATCGCCATAAACATATAGCACATCTATTACACAGACAAATTTTATTAACAAAATTAATTAAAAAATATTGCAATTATTTATTAAATATAAAAAAAATAACAAATAATGCTCAATAATTAAATTCAAAAAATATAAATTAATTATAAACTAAACAATAAATATTATTGATAAAAAAATATGAAAAATTTTTATAATACGAAAAAAGTTGAATTAAAAAAATTTTAAATGAAAATAATAAAATTAAAGAGAATTAATAAGTTTTTATCCATTTTAAACAAAAAAATAAATAAGTAGTATATAAACTTATCCCTTAATCCAATTTTTTTCTTATAACAGAAATGATTCTTGTCAAACTTCTATGCATTTTGATGCCATACTGCTCCACAATCTCAAATCCCACTTCATCAACCATCGGATTCAAGTCCACATAATGCGGTGAAGCCATACACAGGTACGCATCATCCCTCATGTTATCATAGATTGAATAAAAGAATTCCTTAAAGATCTCCTCACCGTCAACATCTCCTGTTGATGTGGATATGCCGTAAGGAGGGTCTGTAACCACGCTGGCTACCTTTTCATACATTTTAAGTTCACGAACATCTAGATGAAATGTCCTGTAATCGGTTATTCCATAATAATCAAGATTTATGGCAGTGCCGTTTTGCATTTTCCAGTAAATGTCGGAACCGACAACTTTACATCCTATCAATCCCGCTTCGATAAGTATTCCTCCGGTGCCGCAGAATGGATCAAGCAATAATTCCCCTTCTTTAATTCTTGACAGGTTAACCATGCATCTTGCAAGTTTAGGATTCATGGACCCCGGATAGAAGAATGGTCTTTTATGAGGTTTGCTTTTCTCAAAATGTTTTTTATTCAATTTAAACCTTTCAATTGCTATGTATAAGTCATTTTCAAAAGCGGCCACTCTAATAAGTGTTTTCGGTTTGGATAAATTAACTTTAATATTTTCACTGTTTTCCAAAATAAGGGTTCCTATTCGCCTTTCAGTGGCTACAGTATCGATTTGAGAATGCAGCCTTTTTACGCGAACCGCGAAATTTTCGTCAATATATTCTGACCAGTCAACGCTTTTTATATCCTCATCCAATTTTTCAGTATTGGATTTGATAATCATTTCATGGACCTCATGAGTATAGCCCAGCCTTCTAGTTAAAATCTTATAATATCCCTCTATTTTATCATCGGATATGTCCTTCAGAACAACTAAACCTTCAGCCACGTCATCTATTGCAGCGTCAATATCTTCGCATTCCATTACTGCTTTAAGTTCAGCTAAAGGCAATTCTGGGTGTTCCTGTGATTGTATGCATAATAGTTCCATTAAAATTCACCTAAATCCAAATATATTCACTACTTTTTTAAAGAGGAATGTTGGAATAATTTTAAATATTAAACCTCTTTTTATAAATTCTTTTACTAACCGAGACTGATTATCCATATCCCCATACTCAGATATTATCTCTTCACAGTCATTTTCCCTTAATTTTTCAAAGAAATAATCCAGGTCAGCATCATTCAGCAGATTGAGTGTATTCTGCACTTTGAACTGATAGCTGAATTCTTTTGAATATTTTTTGTCAAACTCTACCTGATATCCCTTCAGTGCAGATACGTCATCATTTTCAATGGATTTTTTAATGTATCCGCTTGCCATCTTACAGCTGTCAAATGCAATAATCAGTCCTCCTCCGGAGGTCGGCTTTACTTGTGATGCTGCATCTCCAATCAGAAGCACCCTGTTCCTGACTAAAAGATTCTTATTATTATAGATTGGGATGAAACCCTTATATTTCTCAATTATTTCATAAGAAGAAAAATTTTCTTTAAGAAAATCCATTAAGAAAACGTTTTGCTGCCTGTGGGATTGATTTGAGAATAATCCTATCCTATACTGATTATATTTCAATGGGATGACCCATAAAAATCCCGGAAGAATATCCTCAAAAAGGTATGTGTCAACATAATCATCAGTTGGCTTATCTGATTTTCTAAAGGCGTTCATGAGTTCTTCATCTATTGAAACAAGCATCTGTGATGCCTGGAAATTTTTATGGTCGTTTCCAATTGCCGATGATACTATGGAGTTGTATCCGTCACATCCGACAATAACCCTTGAAGTGATTTGCTCACCATTGGAAAAATAGGCTATTCCCTTTTCGGCATTGATGTCAATTACCTTATTATTGATGAGTTCAACACCGTTTTCAACAGCCCGATTCAACAAAAACAGGTCATAGGATATCCTGTCAATAATGTATGCGACATCTTCTCGTTTCTCAACATTGAGGATATGCTCATTTGTATGAAGAAATGCGCCTTTGACAGAATTCAGAATAACTTCATCAGGCAGTTCATTTTTTTCAAATATGTGTTTGCTTAGAATTCCTGCACATTGCAGGGGATATCCGACTTGCCTTTTTTTATCGATGATTGCAACATTCAGTCCATTTTGTGCAAGATAATAGGAAATTGTCGAGCCGACAGGACCTGCCCCAACAATTACCGCATCATAATCAAAACTCATGTTATACCTTATTTTTTAAATTTATCAAAATGTCTTCTGATTGCCTGTTCAGACATATCTTCCACAGCATCTTGCGGAACTTCTTCAGTTACTTCTTCATAATAGATTTCCCTTTCATTATTCTGATAGTAATCATCATCGCCATATGAATACTCGTCACTTATTCTATTATAATAATTGTCTTGAGAAGGACGGTTTTGGCGATTGCCGTATCCCGCATCATAAGGCTCATAGTCATACTTATGCCTGCCACGGTCATTTAGCGGAAAATCTTCAGGGTAATACTCATATTCCCTCCTTGGAGGAAAATTGCTCTCATGAGTAATCGGAGTGATAACATCATAATCATCATAATAGTCATTTCTTCCCATATAATCCTCTTCAGATGAAAACATCCCCTCATGAGGATTGTGTTGAGGGAATCTCTGTGGAGGGGCCTGAAAGCTTCTTGACCCTACCATTCTTGAGAATATTATCTCCTCAACCTCTGACGGGTTTGAAATATTGCTCAACTCCATTAAATTATTGTCATAAGCGCTGAATACAGAGACAGATCCCACATTAAATAGCTTTTCTAGAATATTTTGAGAAGTATTGATGTCCTGAATTGTAGCATAAGGCATGTAATTCTTCTTTGTGGACAATATACCTGATTTGATAATAATTTTGGATTCAGTTAAGGTGTATTCAATTGAATACCAGCCCACCAATTGCCAGATTATATAAATAACATTAATAAGAATGATGACAAAAAAAGCGATAGCTATATAACTGGTTAACGGGAGTTTGACATATGATATCAAATAGACCTGCATTTGTCCGATGAATCTGATGGCAACAGGTGAAAGGGACAGTATGATTATTAATAATAAGACTCCCAAAATAGCTTTTTTACAGCCCAAAAGCATATTGGGCTTGGTTTGATAGAGTATTCTATCAGCGGTTCTTCCATCATTATTATTAAATAACATAATTATACATTGAATTTACTTTTAAATAAAGTTTTAGTAAAAAAAAGATATTGAAATAAGCCTCAGCTCGCCCATCATTCATCACAAATCAGAGCTCATAGGGTTCATCATAGGCTTATTATTTTATAAGATTTAACCGAACATTACTCCGGCTTCTGTTTTAAACAATTCGTCTTCCTTGGATTTGCTCATAACCTTATCGATTGCATCCATAAAGTCATCTACAGTAATCTTATCCCTTTTATCACGAATTGCAAACATTCCTGCTTCAGTACATACCGCCTTTAAATCTGCACCGGACAGCTCATCGGTCAGCTCTGCAAGCAAATCGATGTCAGCTTCCTCATCCAGTGACATGTTTTTGGTATGGATCTTAAGAATTTCGCGTCTTCCATCAATGTTTGGAAGTGGAACTTCAATGAATCTGTCGAAACGGCCCGGACGCAATAGTGCAGGGTCTAAAATATCCGGTCTGTTAGTTGCACCGATAATTCCAATGTCTCCTCTTGATTCGAATCCGTCAAGTTCTGCAAGGAGCTGCATCAGGGTCCTTTGAACTTCCCTGTCACCGCTGGTTGAACTTTTAAGCCTTTTGGCTGCTACAGCATCCAGTTCATCAATGAATATGATGGCAGGAGCTTTTTCTTTTGCAAGTTCAAATACTTCACGAACGAGTCTTGCCCCTTCTCCGATGTATTTTTTAACAAATTCGGAAGCGACTATTTTAATGAATGTTGCATTGGTTTCATTGGCTACCGCCTTTGCAAGCAGTGTCTTTCCAGTTCCAGGAGGACCATATAACAATATTCCTTTAGGAGGTTCAATACCAACCTTTTCGAATAATTCCGGTTCGGTCAATGGAAGCTCAACTGTTTCTTTAACTTCAATGATTTGCTCTTCCAAACCGCCGATTTTATCATAGGTAATGTCAGGTTTTGTTTCTATTTCCATTCCGGATACGTTTGCATCTTTTTCGGACGGCAATACCTCCACAATACCGAAAGTCTGTTGATTTAGGGCCACTCTTGAACCAGGCACCAATAATTTTTCATCTAAGAATTTTGAGTAATTAACAAGAAAACTAGGACCAGTACTACTTTTCACGGTCATTCTGTGATCATCTAAAACTTCTGTAATAGTAGCGAGTACTAAAGGAGGGGATCGGAATCTATCAACTTCTGATCTTAAGGATTTAGTTTCTCTTTCAAGCCTAATTTTTTCATTTTCAATTAGGACTTTATCCTTTTCTAATTTCCTAACTTTCCACATTAAGTTACTTTTAGCTTTGGATTTTTCTTCTCTTAAAAGGACAATTTCCTCTTTTAAGGATTCAACTTGTTCCATTAATTCCTCTTTTGAAGAATTTTCCAAATCGTTAAAATCATCCATGTGAATCATCTCCAGTTAGTTAATTTATTTCTACAACATGTTACTTTAATAACAATTAGTAACTTTAAAGTATTTAAAGGTATTCATTTTATCCTATACTAACAAAAATTATATAATACAAATAATATATTATTAAATAAGAAAAATAGAGGAACAGATTAAAATGGAATGTGAAATCTGCGGTAAACCCGTACCCGAAAACAATCCAATTAGAGCAAAAATTGAAGGATCAGTTATGGTTGTATGCAAAGAGTGTTCCAAACTCGGTACAATTCAAAAAACACCACCTAAACCAAAATTTGTAAAACAAGATAACAAATCCAGAAGACCGGCAAACACCCGCAATAGAGCATACACCCGAAGTGAAGAACCGACAGAAGAGCTTATTGAAGACTTCAGTCTTGAAGTTAGAAAAGCCAGGGAATCCAAGAACTGGTCCCGTGAAGATTTGGGCAAAAAGATTAACGAAAGGGTTTCAGTCATAACCAGAATTGAAACCGGCAAAATGACCCCTGACAATAAGCTTACAAAAAAATTAGAAAAAGCATTGAACATTAAACTGCTGGAAGAAGTTGATAACATTGATTTGAATCAGTTTATCAATAGCTCATCCGGAGAAAGAACATTAGGCAATATAATGAAAATCAAAAGGAAATAGCTATTTGGTATAGCTATTCAACCTATCATTTTTAATATGCCTTTCTTTTTTATTTATTTTATAATCAATCATTCCATCATTGAAAGCCTTTACGGAATGATATCCATTGAAATCATCAGCATTATTTAAAACATATTCCAATTTGGAATATGCCCCATATTCATCGCTTACAACAACCACATGAGCAGGAGGGTGAATTTTTTTAACCTGCATTATGCTTAAGGTTGTATCCTCCTTTACAAAAAATGCAATGGCTACATTGGAATGGGTTTTTAGTTTTGAATTTAAAATTCCTTCAACGAGATTATCTGCAAAAGAAGGGTCAATAACCTTAGGTTTGGATGTTAGAGTCAAGTTGCCATGCTGTTCCATATCAGATATTGTGCTGAGCAATTTAGAATTATTCTCTCCCCTAACTAATATCAATGCCATGAAAATCACCTGCTTTGGAATGACTTTAACAATCTGGACCTGAATACAACTAAAAGGATTAATATAATACCTACAGCAGTCTGGATACTTCCTAAAATATTCAATATATTACCGTCAATAGGCAAATTCCATGGCGGGGAAGACCTATCACCCGGAAGGGCATTATAATAAACTCCAACAGCTTTAGAACCTTGTTTTACATTGATATCCTTAGGTTCGACATGATCAACACCCATCAAAATTCCGTTGTCTATTCCTCTGTTAATGGAACCGGCAATAGCTGATGCATCATATCCATATTTTCCAACTGATGCAATGACAATTTCGGATGTGGTTGATGCCAATCCCGGCTTGTCACTTCCATAAACTGAGACACTGACCGCATTAGGACTAACTGTCAACGCGTTACCTAAAGCCTCATAAGCGTAAACAATCCTAAGGTCCGCTCCACAAACTGGACATTTATCATAGGATTCGGCTGCAGGATAACCAATAGCCCATCCGCAGTCGTCACAGACCTTTGAATATTCCTCATCCATAGGATAACCGCTTTCGTTCATGTCACGAGGAGTGAACATGTCTGTAGTGGAAATTCCTGAAACTAGATTAACTCCCCCTCCACCGTATTTCTCTCCGGCGTCTTTAGCTACTTCCCCTAAAGCTTCTGAAAGAATTGTGGTAGCAGGATATCCGTCCCTAATCATTTTTCCAATGTTCATTGCGGTTTCTTTTCTAACGGAATTAGCGGTACCGTACATCGGATTTCCTTCCGTATTCCTCAAGTGGATAATCGCTCCTTTTTGACCAGGCTGCAATGTTGCAACACCACTGGAATATGGAGTGACTTTAATGTCATTGCTGTATTCATCCACTGTGATAACATATGCATCAAAAGATCCTCCAATAGCCGCACCCATGCTTGGGCCTCCAACTAAGAGACGGGCCCCTTTATACTGACTTGCAGATGCTGCGGCGGATGCCGCTGATGCGTTATTCTCCAGGCTTGCTACTGCATCAACAATAGATTCCAACCTTGTGTCGGAACTACCGGTACCCCCGGAAAGAACCGCAAAATGGTTGTTTTTAGACATTAAAAATGTTGATTGAAACATGTTTTCTGCAAATGACATACTTCCGGCTGCAGCCCCATTAGGGTCGCTTCCTGTAGGGTCAGTGATGATAATTATGTTACAGGTAGCTGCAACGCTACTCATGGTCATTAAAAGTATAATTAAAGCAACAGCAAAGGTGTGGAACTTTTTAAATTTCATTAAGTCACCCCTTTTGTTGAGTTTTCAAATTCTACAGAAGAAAAGTCTTCAATAACAGTTACAGTTACAACACCGGTATTTCTATCTACCTGCACATCCGCTGCGGTAATCGGTTCAATAGATGTACCGGGCACTGTCGACCATGTTGCAAATTCTTGCGCCGTCTGTATCGCATCCTGTAGTGAAACTTCTCTTTTAGAAGTTTTTAAAACATCACCATATATTACACTACCGTCCCTAAAACCGGCCTGCATTACATTAGCTCTGATGGAATCCACGGGGACAATATCATTGCCTTTAACAATAATCCCTGAAATAGGAGTACCATCATTAATGTCTTCAGAAGAAGCAAATGCAACGTATGTGATTAAACGGCCACATACAATTAACATGAACGCCAATAATAAAATAATTAATGTGTCTCTTCTAATCTTTATAAACATGTTTAATCCTCATCCTAAATAGAATAAATTATACATTTATTATATTAACTTAATATGATATTTAAATTTTTATTATGTCCTTTAAAAGGGACTCCGCAGGGTCCATTCCCTGAGCACCAATCAGCAGAATAACATCTTTTTTATCGGCTTTTTCATAAACTTCCTTTAAACAATCATTTAAATTATAAAAATGAGTAAAATCAATGCCATTGTCATTTAAAGTGTTGAAGAATACTTCACGTTCATCCTCTTCAACGAAATTCAAATCGTTTACAACATCATTGCTTGAGGACAGATACAATTCAATATCATCATTCATTGATTCAACCAGTGCATCCACATTCAGCTGATTGATTTCAACTCCTCTGGAACCTCTGATTGCACAAACGACATGTAATTTCTGATTTTTCGCAAGTAATTTGAGAGTTTCAGATATTGTTGCTTTGATTCCATCAGGATTATGCGCAAAATCATCATAAATCAATGGTTCATCATATAATTTAGCAAATCTTCTATTCAGTGCTTTATAAGTTTTAACTCCCTCAATGATTTTATCAATGTCAATGTTTAAGGATATGCATGCTCCAATAGCTGATAGAATATTTTGTATGAAATGATTTCCTTTAAACGGCAATTCATCGATTGACAAAATCGGATTATTATCATAAACAATGTTTTTTCCATCGAAATAAACGGAATTGTTCTCATTTAATGGATACATTGATGTGTAAAACGGATTTTTGGCATCAAGCTTTCTTACAAGCTCGTCATCGTAATTTAGAATAGTTATTCCATCACCTATGGCCTTCGGAACTGCTTTTATCTCATTGAAGACATCCTCAATTGAATTTACAAGACCTATATGGTCCATTGCAATGTTGGTTATAACACCCACTTCAGGCCTGATGGCTTCGCTCATCAGTGCGGCATGATTTTCCATTAATTTTTCCAGCCATCCCTGGACTTCCGATACTTCAATCACCAGATAATCGAGTTTCCCATTAGCAACGACCTCATCTGAAATTAATTTGGAAACCATCGGATCGATTAATGTATTGAATTCAGATTCGCTGTCGGTATTGGTAAGAACGTGATAACCGGCGTTATTTAAAATATGATAAATTAAATGTGAAGTGGTTGACTTTCCGTTTGTGCCTGTGATAACCACATTGGTTGAATCTGGAGAATATTTCTTTACGGTATGTGAAAGCGCAAATGCATTTGCAAGTTCTATCTTATCTGTAATTATTAGCGGGAACCCCAAACGTTTGGCGGTTTCAATGGCTCCATCTTTAGGAGTCTGTGTGATAAGACATGCAATATTCTTATTGAAGGCTATTTCAACACCCTTGTCGTTAATCCAGTGCCTGATGACAATGTCGCCGGTATGGGCATCATTTAAAAAAGTGAATTTGCCTGTAAATCCTTCAATGGAAAAGAAATCAACATTGCCGACAAGTTCTCCTTCAACCTGACTGACCAAATCCATTATATTATCTAATCCGTTATCTGGAAGTTTTTCTTTATCATCATTGCCTATGAATGGAATTTTCTCAGTGATTCCTCCAATGGACAGGAGATCATCCGCACTGCTTATTTTATCCTCAACCTGCTGAACAATATTGTGAATAGTATCTGAACTCCTGTTGTTCATTTCATTTTCCTGTGAGCGCTTGGCGACATATTCCCTGGCGATTTCTATGTTATCTATAACAATTAACGGGAAACCTAAACGTTGAGCGGTTTCTATGGCTCCATCTTTAGGATTAGGTGTTATGAGACATGCAATATTTTTGTTGAATGCCATTTCAACACCTGTGGAGTCTATTTCCTCTCTGATAACAATATCTCCCGTATGAGCATCATGTAAAAAAGTTATTTTTCCTGTAAATCCGTCAATGGAAAAGAAATCATCATTACCGTAAAGTTTTCCATTAATAGAGTTAGCCAAATCTTGAATATCCATTTTATCCTCCCAAAAAGATTAGAAAAAGTACATCTTAACTAATATTCCGATGACGCATAGTAGAACAGTGGTTCCCCAATAGGTAAGCACAATTTTAATTTCGGACATGCCGTAATGGTTTAATGTGTGATGCAGAGGTTCCACAGGCAATTTGATGATATGTGCCCTATGCAACAGACTGACAACCACTGAAAGGACAGGCACTCCCAATGCGAGAACACCGAAGTATGGAATATCTCCTATTAAAACTGCTGTGGCATAACCTGCGCCTAAAACAAATGATCCTGTATCTCCCATGAATATTTTGGCAGGGTATTTATTGAATACTAAAAATCCGAAAGAGATTCCTGCTATTATTAAAAATGGCGGGAGAATTGTTGACGGTCCGAATAAATCTCCATAAATACAGCATGCAAGTGATGCAATTCCAACAATGCCTGCTGCCAAACCGTCCATTCCGTCAATAAGGTTTACGGAATTTATGCATCCTAGAACGGCAATGATGGAGACTAGAATTGCCAGCCATCCCAAAGCGAATCCGCTCAAAGTTGTTACAGCTCCTGTTAAGCCTAAGAATAAACCTAAAACAATTTGACAGATGATCTTTTCAAGCTCTTCTGGTTCTGTTTTGATTGGAACTTCACCTATCACTTCAACTTTGCCTTCTTCAAGTAGTCCTTCTACTTCCGCTTTTGCTTTTGGAGTTGCAACGCGCACTTCCTCATTAGGTTGAACATCCAATCTTCCCAATGTTATGATTTCATTTGAAATGTTTACTACAAGTTTTTGAACTTCTTTAACCTTTAGTCCGATTAAATCATCAACCAATCCCACTATTCCTCCAATAATCATCATGAAACATACAAGAAGAATCGGAACATCATTGAAATATAATGCTATAATCAGAGAGCTGGTAAATAAGAATGCTATACCTCCCATTGTTGGAGTTCCGCTCTTAAATCTATGTTCGCTGACTATAGGATTATCCGTAATTTTTGCTTGCAACAAAATTCTTTTAATATACCATGTGAAAAATATTGAAGCACACAGGGTTATTAAAAAAAGAATTAACATCTCAATATTATTCATTCTACCACGCAATAAAATCTTTAAAACTATTAGATAATTATATTTGTAATACTATATAATTATAACTTATAACACAAATCATGTTAATTTTTCAACCAATTTTTCAAGTTCCCCTTTTGATTTTGCTCTTGCTGTGACTCTCTGGTAGCCTTCAGGACCATGTACAACAAAATCATTCGCTTCAAAAGATTTTACTGGTTTTTTAGGTTCTGGACCTTGGTAATTACCTATTGGAATCTCAGTTGAATAGAAATATTGGAGCTTATCTGAAATATCGGCTAGACTGAACTCGCCTATTGCCATATTCACCAGTTCACATAATGAATTCACGCCGCAAGTGGCTGTAGTCAAATATCTTGTACCGTTAGGCCTGGTATTAACCTCAATAGCATATAGCTGGTCGTTTTTTCGGGAATACATGAAATCCATTTCAAATATTCCGTCTGAATCCAAATTTTTAGCCACTTTATATGCGGTATGCTGTATAAGGTTATTGTCCAAACCTTCAACCATGCACGGTCCGGTTTTGGTTTTGTTTAACGGATGAGTTCCTTCCAAAGTAGTTTCACCTTTGTATATTGGAGGCAATGCCACATATTCGCCGTTGAAACCTAAAACTTCAATGGATATCTCTGCCCCTTCAATAAATTCCTCACATAATGCATGATCGAATTGGTTGAAATATTCTTCGACATCCTCAGCAGAATTGGCAACCTTAATGTCCTTTCCGCCCTGGCCTTCGCCCTGTTTCAAGACGACAGGAAAATCAATAGTTAACTCATCAGGACTGTCTAAAATCTGATATTTCGGAGTTGCCACATCGATTTCTGTGTAGAATCCTTTGGTTTTGATCTTATCGGATGTTAACTCAACTGCACGAACTCCCGCGGCAATGACAGGTATGCCGTATTCCTCTTCGAGTTCCTCTTTCATATGGGCAACGTCGATTAATGGCGGATCGATTCCAATCAATGGAACGACAGCATCGACATTCTGCATTAATGCAACCTGCTTAGGCCCTTCCATTCCGCGAGGGACAATGAATACCAGATCCGGCAAATCCAAATTGATTGCATTTTCGTTAGATTCAGTCAATACACTTTCTATGTCTTTAGATTTGACATACCAATCAATATCATCATATAATCTTGAACCGATAAATAATAATTTCATAATATAATTCCCTTTAATATTTCTATAAATTCGTTGGCTGATTCCTCAACTTTGGGTGTTGGCCTTTCTCCCCAATCCATAGTTTCAGGCTCAATTCCAACAAATATAATTTTAAAATCTGTGTCCTTTTCAAGGTATTTCACAAAGAAAGATAAAGACATTGAATGGGTTGAAATCCCAATATTTGCAAAATCGTCCTTATCAACGATTTGCATATCACCGGGATGTGAGTCCATTAGGCATGCATCTACAATGATTAAATGTGTAGGCTCTTCTTTTCTAATCTTTCCTGTGAAGTTTTCAGGTACAGTTTCCGCATCGATGAATAACAGTTTATTGTTTTCGATGCTTTCGTCTTTTAACTTCTTAATGATGAACGGACCAACACCGTCATCACTTTTAAGTTCATTACCGACGCCTAAAACTATTAATTTCTCACAATCTGATAAAAAACCATTCAATTGAGATTTAAAGGTCAAATTACCACCTATAAATATTTAGTTTTTATACTTTCAATCCCATTTCCCATAATATATTTTATTTCAACATTTATAAAATCATTTACATTTATATGTTTTTCATCTAATGGAATCAATAAAGGTGGGTTTAACATTGGCAATGGCCCGGCAATCAGATTTTCATTGAGTTTAGTGTAGGTGGTAATCTTTAATCCGTTAACTAATCCATCATTATTTGCTTTCAGTTTAAGTTCTGTTTTGAATTCGGGATTTATATCATCTAAAAAGTCAAATTGCGAATATGCCACTTCATCAGAGAGCGTTTCGTAATTGGCACCTTCATCCCAATGAATATGATGCCTTTCAAGATGAACCAACTCCACGGTATTTATGATGCCCTGTGGAATGATTTTCCCATCATCCTTCAGGAATCTTTTTGCAAAATTCAAAACAGGAATTTCCTCCTCATCGATTAGTGCGGTATCAAGCATTTCACAGACAATCAAATCCGCCTTTCTTGTGAAATCATAATCCAGCACATTGCTGTTGATGACTTGAACATTATCGAAATCCAGTAGATTTTCCTCAGCACATCTAAAAGCTTTTTGATCGATTTCTATGGATATCACTTCATTGAATTTTGAACTTAGGAAATATGATAAGACGCCGCTTCCGCAGCCTAAGTCATATGCCAAATCAGTGCCTTGATTATAATCTCTGATAGCTTCATAAAGAACAGATAATCTGTCATTATCTTTCAATAAATCAAAATGATAAGAAGTGGCTTTGAATTTCATAAAAAAAATAGTAAAAAAAGAAGATTTAATGGGTGTGCGGATGGTCATGTGAGTGACCAGGTTCTTTGAAATCTTCTCCGTTAGCTGTACTTGTAAGTTTTACGTGTTCAACCCCTTTTAATCTCATTATTTTTTCGGTTAAATCACGAATTTCAGCAATATCCCCATTTACAACTACAATCTCCATACAGTATTTATCAGTCATGTGAATATGCATGCTGGTATTGATTTCATTTCTGAAGCTGTGTTGGATTTCTGCAAGGCTTTCCATAACCCCGGTGTAATGGTGATCATAGATAATTGTTATGATACCTATTCTGTGCCCCTCCATTGAATTCATCCATTGATATCTTACAATGTAATCTTGAAGTGCATCACGAATTCCCTTTGAACGAGATTGGTATCCTCTCTCTTTCAGTACTTCGTCAAAATCTGCTAGTAATTTTTTAGGTAGTGACATACTTATTCTCATCATAAAAAACACATCAAAACTTCAATATTATTTAGTATTATAATTTTTAAGTTATATAAATATTATGATTAAAATGAATAATAATAATACTTAGATATTAAGAAATATATAAAAAATATTATTCAACGAGCAAATAATATTCGCCGTCGTCCTTAGTTATTGTTTTTAAAAGCCCTTTATTTTGAAGAGACAGTATTATATGGTACATTCTGAAATTACTTAGTTTCAAATCTCCATACAACAAATGCCCCTCTAAGGTGTATTTTGAAATCAGATTTTTATCATCAACCAAATCCTGAATCAGCTTATATGAATCCTTTTCTTTCTGATTCAATTCAAGTTCTTCCAAATCTTTTTTGGAATTGACCGTATTAACCTCTTTTTCGCTTTCAGACAGACTTGCCCTATTGTCTTTAAAAATAACCAATTCTTTATCCTGAAGTTCTTCCAATATCTGAACCAGGTCATATTCATGAAATCCCAGCTCTTTTCTAAGTAAACTAATCGGAATCCCCTCCGGATATTCAATATTGAATATTTTTACTTGATTTAGAACAACTTCCTCATTACGGGTAATAGTAATCATATAATCAGTTCACTCATTTGATAATAATATTTATTTACAATTTAATACTTAAATTTTAGGATAGTTGCAATTCATTTTGAAATGCCTTCGCTTCCTGTTTGTTCTTCTCGGCAATTTCTTCGGGAGTCAAATCTGAAGGCCTTGTGAAAAATAAATCAATGTCATTCACCACCTGACAGATTGACATGTGAACAAGCTCCTTTAGGGCCAAACTCTTTTGAACCCTATTTAAAGATTCGTCAGCGTAAATTTTTTCATGGTCCCCGTTATAATCTTCAAGGATCTTATCAGGATTTAAATCATCTTCAAGTTGATTCCTGTCATATTCCTCAGTTAAAACCAGAAAATTAATCAGCTCATCTTTTTCTTCGGCAAAATCATTGTCTGGATTTTCAATTACATTATGGAAATAGCTGCTGACGGACTGGAAAACATCCCTTGAAACATTGCCGTTTATAATGTTGTCCATAAACAATTCAAAGGTGGAAGATATATAATACTTGCCGTTTTCCTCATAAGTATTAAAAACAAGCTCATTTTCGACATTTGCAACATACTGAATCAATACTATGTCTTTAGATTTCTCAAATGAACTTACATTGAATTTGGAACTTTTCAACTTGTAGTCACTGTTCATCTTCAAAGCATTTTCAACATTTTCAATATCGGGTTTTGAAATCTCCATAAAATCTTCAGCCATATTCTCCCTCAATATAATTATTGTGTTAAAGTGATTAATAGTTTTTATTAATTATAAATTTAATAACTTAATATATGGAACCCGAAGACATACTGGTTGACCTTAGAAAATTATCTCCAAGCGATGAAATTTTAAAATCCGAGATAATGGAAATTCTCAAAAGATATGCTCGCATCATCTCAGTCAACGATTTAATGCTGGCTACAGCACGTATGAGAAAAGACGGAGAATACGTTCAGGCCAGTTACCGTGAAAAATACTTGAAAATTTATATCAAATACTTTATCATGCGTATGAAAGAGGTTAAGGAAAAAGAGGATTATGTCGACTTGGCCATTGATAAGACCGCATTTGATGAATCGTTTCCAATGCTTGAAAAAACATTTGAAAAAGAAAAGGAAGGAAACCTTGGAAGCCAGGACGATAAGTTCGCATTGATTTATGTGATTACTGCTCTTTACACCACTTTTATCTTAGAGGAACCTATTCATCCTGTAGGAAGTGAATTTCCCGGAAGCCTGTTTGTCGAAGAGAGAAATGGAGAATATTTCTGTCCTGTAAAAGAAAATCAGAATGACAATCCTGATGCGATTTGTCATTTATGCCTTGCAGAGCAGACACCGGACATTTAGGGTGATACAATGAATATTTGTCTTTATGGTTCAGGAAGTAGAAAAATTGATGAGATTTATACAGATGAATCATATAAATTAGGTTGCAGAATTGCTGATGAAGGCCATACACTTGTTTTTGGTGGAGGAGATACCGGAATGATGGGTGCGTGTGCAAGAGGCGTTCATGACAACGATGGAAAATCAATTGGAATAGCTCCTGAATGGATCGGTGAGTTTGAGCCGTTGTGTGAAAATTGCAGTGAATTCATTTACGTCAGCACAATGGATGAGAGAAAAAATAAATTTTTAGAAAATTCGGATGCCTTTATAATCAGTCCCGGAGGAATAGGGACCTTAGATGAATTTTTTGAAATAATTACCCTTCGGAAATTAAAACAGCACAATAAGCAAATCATCATATTCAATATTAATCATTTCTTTGATAAGATGATTGAAATGATTGATGAAATGGCAAAGAAAGGATTTCTCTACAAACAGCAGGAACTTTTCAAGGTTGCCGGTTCAATCGAAGAAATATTCGAATTTTTAAGGTGTGAAAATGATTAGCGATGAAGATGCTTTAAAGATAGCGCGAAAAATGGAAAACGCCGACAACATTGACATTAAAAAAACCATAGAAAAGGCATCAACCGCAGGATACCTTGGTGAAGAGCATTTTTACTGTACTGTAATTGAAGAGGGAGGCCTCACCCACACAGTTCCCGAAATCCTTGGAAACCCCTATAAATCACAACCATTGGATAACTTATATTTCGACATTATTTCAAAAGCACTGGACCATGACGGAATATATATCTCCCTTGGATACTGTGCAACCAACATAATTGTGCCCGACAGTGCCTGTGAAGAGATAATCGAATATGACGATTATGATTTGGATGATGATGAATTGGAATACATGGTTGAATATGTCCTGATAACATCAGACAATGTTAAAAAATTCAGAATTTATGCTGAAGAGGGAATTTCAGGACATGAAAGAACAGAGGATCTCGGATTGATGGTCAATATTTTCGACGGCGAATATAAGGCCTATTTTGCGTTAAGGTCAACTGACCGGTGCATGTCCAATTTTCGAGTGTTGCCTTTAAGTTTGGATTATCAAAAGGAACATCCTTTATCTTTTAGAAATCCCATAAACAAGCTATTGATTGAAATGATATGTGAATCAATTGTTTTGAAATGATTATTTCAAATTTTTCCCTAATTCATAAGCCTCATCAGGATATTTGGAAAACCTTGTCATTGATGGGGTTCCGCAGCCATAACCCAAGACCCTGCCGCAGTCATTCAGATTTAGATATCTGACCAATGTATCATAATGCGCTTCCAGTGCATCGAATGTCCAATCATCAGAGTTGTATGCTACCGTTAGCAACACTGATTTCATGCGCTTTTGCTGAATAGAGAAATTTCTTGAACAGAACCTGTCAATCAATGTTTTAAGTTGGGCGGACATTCCGTAATAATATAATGGAGTTACAAAGACCAGCATGTCTGCATTGAGGATTTTCTGCCTAAATCCATCCATATCATCACTTAATACGCATTCGCCTTCATATCCGCAATGAATACAGCCAATACACGGACTGATATCCGCATGAGCCGCATCAATTTCATCTACATTGTGACCGGCTTCAATTGCTCCCTTGATGAAATTTTCTGCAAGCATATTTGAAGAGCCTTGCTTATTTGGACTTCCTTTTAGAACTAATATTTCCATTGTAACCACCGAAATTTATTTAAGAGAATAGAATATTGATCTGATTATAGTTATTAAACAACAAATGCTTATTGCCATTGGATAGCCTGAAAATGCTATAACTAAACCTATAGTGAATAGGATTAACGGAATGATTAAAGCGTTTTTTACATCCAATACTTCCTCTAATTCTTGTTTGTCCGAATTTGCATCAATTAAAGATTTCGCCATGAAATATAAGAAAACATTCATCAGAATAAAATCCAGACCATATAACCCTTGAGCAAGTAGCGAGAAGGGATTATTTGCTACAAATACTGTTAGGTATGGAATCAGAGATACAATCAATAATACGACAATGTTTTGCCATATGATTTTCGTGTTAATCTTTTCAACATGATTATATATCAGATGATGATACAACCATAGGTTTGTGCAGACTAAAAAGCTAATCAAATATGAAAAATATGAAGTTTTTATTGCTAAAAGAGCTGCTAATGAAGAAGTGGCAGGTTGAGGCAATTCCAAAACTAGAACTGTCACTATAATTGCAATAATCGCATCATAGAATGCTTCTAAACGATTAGTGTTAATGAAATTTTCTCCTTCCATAAATATAAATTGTTAAGAGATGTTAAAATTTTTTTCTATCTCATAACTAAGTGGTTGAAATT
>NZ_JAFQXT010000049.1 GCF_017406825.1 Methanobrevibacter sp. | reverse complement strand
TATAGAATAATAAAAATAAATTATTAATAATTAAATTATTTATTTAATTTGTTTTAAGTTTTTTATTTATTGTGATTTAATGGTAGGAATAGTAGGATATGGGGCACATGTGCCATCATATAGGATAAAGGTAGAAGAAATCGCTAAAGTATGGGGTGATGACCCTGTAGCTTTATCAAATGGATTGGTTGTTAATGAAAAATCCGTTCCTTCTCCTGATGAAGACACTGCGACTATTGCAGTTACCGCCGCAAGATACGCTCTAGCAAGAGCCCAGATTGACCCTTCAAAGATTGGTGCCGTTTACGTCGGTTCCGAATCACATCCATATGCAGTAAAACCAACTGCTTCCATTGTAGCAGAAGCAGTTTGTGCAACTCCAAAACTGACTGCAGCCGATTTGGAATTCGCCTGTAAAGCAGGAACTGCAGGTATCCAAATGACTATGGGTCTTGTAGAATCTGGAATGATTGAATATGGTTTGGCCATTGGTGCCGATACCTCACAAGGCGCTCCTGGTGATGCTTTGGAATACACCGCATCTGCCGGTGGGGCAGCTTACATCATCGGTAAAGAAAATACAATTGCAGACATAAATCATACATGCAGTTTCACAACAGACACTCCCGATTTCTACAGAAGGGAAGGTCAGGACTACCCGTCCCACGGCGGACGTTTCACTGGAGAGCCTGCATACTTCAAACATGTTTTGAGTGCAGCAAAAATGTTATTTGAAGAAACCGATTCCAAACCTGAAGATTATGATTATGCATGTTTCCACCAGCCTAACGGTAAATTCTACCTGAGGGCAGGTAAAAAATTAGGATTCACAAATGATCAAATCAAACAAGGATTACTCACTCCTAATATTGGAAACACTTATTCCGGTGCCGTACCTCTCGCATTATCTAATATTTTGGATGTTGCAGAACCTGGAGACAACATCTTCGTTATTTCATATGGTTCCGGTGCAGGAAGTGACGGTTTTACAATAACCGTTAAAGACGAGATTGTTGAAAGAAGAGAATTAGCTCCAAAAACACAAAGCATCATTGACCAAAAGACATATGTCGATTATGCGGTTTATGCTAAATATAAAGGTAAAATTAAAATGTAAGGGGGCTTGAAAATGAGAGATGTTGCGATTATCGGAGTTTCACAGACAAAATTCGGTGAATTATGGGATTCATCATTTAGAGATTTAATTGCTGAAGCTGGTGTAAAAGCTATAGTGGATGCTGACATTGATGGTGCAGATATTGAAGCAATGTTTGTTGGAAATATGTCCTCAGGACTATTTGTACAGCAGGAACACATTGCAGCACTTATTTCTGACCACGTAGGTCTTAATCCTGTCCCAACCACAAGAGTCGAAGCTGCTTGTGCTTCAGGCGGATTGGCATTAAGGCAAGGTATCATGGCAGTCGCATCAGGATACCATGATGTTGTAATTTCTGCAGGTGTTGAAAAGATGACTGATGTAGTGGACGCCACTCCAGCTATTGCCACAGCATCAGACCAGGAATGGGAAGCCCAGCAAGGCGCCACTTTCCCGTCATTATATGCAATGATTGCAAAAAGACACATGTACGAATACGGAACCACCCGTGAGCAGTTAGCACAGTTTTCAGTAGTCAACCACAAGAACGCATCCAAAAACCCTAATGCACAATTCCCATTTGAAACTACTGTAGACAAAGTAATCAACTCTACAATGGTTGCAGATCCATTGACATTACTCGACTGTTCTCCTGTTAGTGACGGAGCGGCAGCTGTTGTAATGGTGCCTGCCGAAGACGCTAAAAAGTACACTGACACCCCAATTTATGTAAAGGCTTCTGCACAGGCTTCTGGAACATTAACATTGCACGACAGAAAAGATTTAACTACCATTGAATCTACAAAAGTTGCTTCCAGAAAAGCTTATGAAATGGCAGGAATCACATGCAAAGACGTTGACGTTACTGAAGTGCATGACTGTTTCTCCATCAATGGATTGTTGGCGGTTGAAGACTTAGGATTTGCTGAAAAAGGTAAAGGAGGAATAGCTATTGAGGAAGGCCAAACTGAAATCGATGGTGATTTCCCGATCAACTCATCAGGAGGTCTTAAGGCACGTGGACACCCATTAGGTGCAACCGGTATCGCTCAGGCTGCTGAAATCGTATGGCAACTTAGAGGAGAAGGTGGAAAACGTCAGGTGGAAGGTGCAGAAATCGGTATGACCCACAACATCGGAGGTACCGGAGGTACTGCAGCAGTACACATTTTCGGAAGAGATTTATAAATCTCTTTTACTTTTTCTTTTTTTTATGATAATCAATACTGGCTCAAGAACTGATATTCCGGCTTTTTTTCATAAATGGTTCCTAAACAGGGTTGATGAGGGATTTGTTTGCTCTAAAAACCCATATAATGATGATATTTATAGGTATCCCATTAACCCTAAGACAACTGATTGCCTGTGTTTCACTTCTAAAAACCCAAAGCCGTTAATCAAAAACATTGATAAGTTGGATGAATATAATCAGTTCTGGTTCATGACGATCAATGCATATGATAAGGACATTGAAGTCAATGTTCCATCATATAAACGGGTAATTAAAACATTCAAGTCATTATCCGATTATTTGGGAAGCAGATGTGTTGAGTGGAGATATGACCCGATATTCATCACAGAAAAATATGACTTGGATTTTCATATTGATAAATTTGAAGAGATTGCATCGCAACTATCCACATACACTGATTATTGTACGATAAGTTTCATTGATTTGTATAAGAAGGTTTTAAGAAATTTTCCAGAAGCAAAGGAAGTTGAAATTGAAGAACAGCTGATTATAGGCGAGAACTTTTCAAGGATTGCTCGTGATTATGATATTCAAATTAAAACCTGTCTTGAGGGAACATTGCTTGACCAGTTCGGTTGTGATTCGTCAGGGTGCATGACTCAGCAGGTTATTGAGAGAGCTATTGGAAATAATTTAAAATTGCCTAAAGGAAAATACCAGAACCGTGAATGCAATTGCATATTTGGAAGGGATGTAGGAGCATATAATACATGCATGCACGGATGCAAGTATTGCTA
>NZ_JAFQXT010000048.1 GCF_017406825.1 Methanobrevibacter sp. | reverse complement strand
TGGAAGTTACTTAAAAGCATTTGAATATGGTATGCCTCCTCATGCTGGATGGGGTGTAGGTGCTGATAGATTAACTATGGTGCTTACTGGTGCTGAAAACATTCGTGAATGTGTACTCTTCCCAAGAGACAGACACAGATTGACTCCTTAGATAAATATGGAGAAATTCGATATAGCTATTATTGGCGGAGGTCCTGCCGGAATAATGGCCGCAATTGCCGCTAGCGGGACTTCTCGAGTAATATTGCTTGAGAAAAATTCCTCTCTAGGCCGTAAGTTATTGATGACAGGTGGGGGGAGATGTAACATTACCAACAACAAGCCAATAAAACAGCTATTAACTTTTTTTAATGATAAGAACTTTTTAAAGCACTCTTTTTATTCATTTACCAATGAAGACCTGTTTTCATTGTTTGATTTTGACTTTATCGAAGAGGATGACAACAGGATTTTCCCTGAAACCGAAAAGGCTGGTGATGTTTTAGAGGGACTAATTGACAAATTGGGGAATGTGACCATCAAATATAACTTTGAAGTAAAAAAGATTTCCGAAGATTTTATCATTAACGATTCAATAAAGGCGGATAAGATTATCATAGCCACAGGTGGCGCAACATATCCGCAAACCGGCTGCAATATTGAAAACTACTCCCTGACTTCACAGCCATTGACAGATATTAGATATGGCCTTAGCCCGTTGGTAACTACTAAAGATCTATCAGATATTGCCGGCGTTACATTGTATGATGTTGTCGTAAGCTATAAGAAAAGCAAGATTAGGGGAAACGTCTTGTTCTCACATGTTGGTCTGACAGGCCCCGCAATCATCAATTTAAGCAATGAAATATCTGAAGGTATAAGTTATAACTTATTAGAAGACGACCCTGAAGTCGATTTGGAAATAGCTATTGATTTGTGTCCGGACTATACCCGAGAAAATCTTCAGGAAAAATTCACAGCTGATTTTCAGATTAAGGGAAAAACAATGCTTAAAAACTATTTAAAAGCGTTTTTAACTAATAGTTTTATAAGTTTCTTTTTGGATGAAATTGGATTGGATGGGGATTTGCAATTATCCAGGGTTGATAAAAAGAGTAAAAACCGTCTGATTGAAAACTTAAAGAGATTCACATTTGAGATTTCCGATTTCAATAGTTCATTGGCTAAGATTACCATCGGAGGTGTTGATTTGAATTATCTGAATCCAAAAACATTGGAATCAACATTAACGGCAGGACTTTACTTTGCAGGCGAGGTTCTCAATGTGCATGGTCCGACTGGCGGTTATAATTTAAAGATTGCATTTTCAACAGGATATCTGGCTGGCTTTTCAGCCGGTGAAAAACATGATTAGTTTAATATACATATTGTCTGTATTTTTTTAGATAGATCTTCATCATCTTGATTACATATAATTAATCCGATGCAATAATGGATTTCCCCTTTAAACTATAGGAACCATCAAATATTATAATCATTGTTTATCGTTAGCTTTGAATAAGCTATGTTCGGGTTTGTTGGGTCTAATTGACACTCTATGGTTTATAAATTAAAAAATAATAAAGTTTATATACAATATATTTCATTAGAGTTTAAAATCCAATTCTGGGTACTTAAATTCTATTTGTATAAGTAAATTTAACTCAATGTCTATCTGTTCAAACATGTTTATCATGTTATAGGCATTGATTTAACTAATCATTATTGTTCTTATTTTAAAACTATAATTTTTCTTAAATCAAATTTGTATTATTTTTTTTGATGATTTATGGTATCCAAAATTGACAGTTCCTTAGTGATATTAAACATAATATTTAACATATATTTAATACATAACTAACATTATGACAGACAAAATGTTCATGGGTGCATCAACTAAACAAGGTTTGGATATTGCAAATAAAAGTAGAGAAATTATCCGAGGCCTTATTGGAGATGATGTTAAAGATTTGGAACCTATAGAAAGAGACATTGTTGAACGTATTGTTCACTCAACAGCAGATCCGGAATATGCAAAATTAGTAAAAATCAGTCCTGATTTTGTAGATGCAGCTATGGATTCCCTTAAAAATAAGGAAACCATTTTAACTGATATTAACATGGTTAAATATGGAATTACCAGATATGAAGGGGAAGTTGAGTGTTACATTAAAAATGAAGAAGTCATTAAAATAGCTAAGGAAAACCAAATCACAAGGGCGGCGGCGGCCATGAGATATGCTGCGGCCAATGATTTTGAAGGCATTGTCGTTTCAGGCAATGCTCCGACTGCTGTTTTTGAAGCGATGGACTTATATGAAAAAGGTGAAATGAATCTTAAGGCTATTGTTGGAGTTCCAGTTGGTTTTGTAGGTGCGGCCGATTCTAAAGAGGTGCTGCATAATTCTGACATTCCAAATATCATTGTCGAAGGACCAAAGGGCGGAACACCGATTGCTGTAGCTTGTGTAAACTCATTAGTACAACATTTGTAGTGTGATAAAATGAATTCTGAAGAACTGTTCAATGAATCAAAAAAATATTTCCCTGGTGGAGTGAATTCTCCTGTAAGGGCTTTTAAACCTTATCCATTTTTTGTTAAAGGTGCAGGTGGGTCTAAACTCACTGATGAAGACGGCAAAACTTACATTGACTATTGTTTGGCTTATGGACCTTTAATATTAGGTCATGCAAATCCTAAAGTTGTAAGGGAAGTTTCTAATCAATTGACTATCGGTACCGCTTATGGCGCTCCAACTGAAAATGAAATAACTCTTGCAAAGGAAGTGATTGACAGGATTCCATCAGCTGAAATGGTCAGATTTTGCAATAGTGGAACTGAAGCCACAATGAGTGCAATCAGACTTGCAAGAGGTTTTACAGGTAGAGACAAGATAGTTAAGTTTGAAGGCGCATATCATGGTGCCCATGATTATGTATTGGTTAAAGGCGGTTCAGGAGCCGCAACCTTACCTGATTCTCCAGGAATACCTGAAGATACAACAAAAAATACTTTATCTGTTCCATTCAACGATGAGGAAGCACTCACTGAACTGATTGAAAAGGAAGGAGAAAACATTGCCTGCATAATCATGGAAGTGGTAATGGGCAATGTCGGTTGCATTGAACCGAAACCGGGATTTTTGGAATTCATTAGAAAAATTACAGAAGAAAACGATATAATTTTAATTTTTGATGAAGTCATCACCGGTTTCAGGGCTTTCCGTGGTGGAGCTCAGGAATATTATGGCGTCACTCCCGACCTGACAACTCTAGGTAAAATCGTGGGAGGGGGCCTTCCGATGGGTGCATTTTGCGGTAAAAGGGAAATCATGGAGTTGATTGCACCGCAAGGTCCGGTTTATCAGGCAGGTACTTTTTCAGGAAACCCTATATCAGTTCAAGCGGGCATTTCTACTTTAACCCAGTTAAATGATGATTTTTATAAGGAATTGGAACGTAAAGGAAATTTCCTCAGAAGCAATATTGCATCAATAATCGATGATGAAGGGTATAATATCCAGCCTGTCGGGCTTGCTTCAATGTTTCAGATTTATTTCAATCCTGCACCGGTTTATAATTATGCCGATGCACAGGAATCTGACAGAAAACAATTCCTGAGATACTTTAAGACCTTGTTGAAACAGGGCGTATTTATTCCTCCATCCCAGTTTGAATGTAATTTCATTTCAAATGCACACAGCATGGAAGATTTGCAAAGGACTTCAGATGCTATTGAATTAGCACTGGAAGCCGCATTTAAAAAAAGAAGAAGGTAATGTAAATGGAGATTGACTTTAAAGAAATCGCATCATATGTGATTATTCTCATAATTGTTTTGATTGCCGCTCAGCATTTAAATGTTGTTGTTTCTGGCAGTATGGAGCCGGCATTCTATAGGGGTGACATCGTTTTGGTTGAAAAGGCAAACTTTTTAGGAATCAATGAATTCGACCCTAGTGCCGTTGAAGTTGGAGATGTGGTTGTTTATGATGCTGCATGGTATGATGAACCGGTAATCCATAGAATCATTAATATTACGGATATTAACGGAACCACGATGTATGTGATTAAAGGGGATAATAATGACAAGGCAGACCCTTATTATGTAACTTCCGACCAAATTCAGGAAAAAGTAGTTACATTCAATGATAATTTAGTCATTATTCCGAAAATCGGTTATCTTTCCCTCTGGTTAAGAGGTTTATAATTATTATAGGTGAGTTAATGTATTTTGAAATAGAAAAACAAGCTATTGATGCCATTAATAAGGCATTGGATCAGTATGATGTGGAAGTTGATAGGAATTTCAGGTTGGATTTTCCACCGAACCCTAATTTAGGCGACCTTGCAAGCACTATTGCATTCGAGCTTACTAAAAAATTAAGGACTTCTCCTCCGGAAGTTGCAAAAGACTTGGTTGAGAAAATTGAAGTTCCAAAAATATTCAGCAAAGTTCAGAACTTCGGTCCTTATGTTAATTTCTTCATCAATTATGATGAATTCGCAAAGCTATTGCTGGAAAAGGTTGATGATAATTATGGTCAGCTTCCTTCAACCGGTGAAAAGATTGTCCTGGAACACACTTCAGCAAATCCAAACGGTCCGCTGCATATAGGACACATCAGAAACTCTGTTTTTGGTGATTCACTTTCAAGGCTTTTAAGGTTGGGCGGAAGGGACGTCACAACCCAGTATTATGTGAACGATATGGGTCGTCAAATCGCCATTATCGTCTGCGGCATAACCGAATGCGGCTTTAAGATTGAAGATTATGAAGGGGACAAACTGGACCATAAAATCGGTAAGCTATACTTTGATGCCAACAAAGCCGTTGAAGAAGATGAAAATCTGGCAAGTAAGGTAGATGAACTGATTCAAAAATATGAAGAAGGTGAAGACGATGAATTAAATGCAATCTTCGAGCAAGTAGTTTCAAGTTGCATCTCCGGAATGAAGGAAACGCTTCAAAGAATGAATATAAATCATGATGATTTCGTATGGGAAGGACAGTTTGTCAGAAGCGGTGAGGTCGACGAGTTGGTCTACTATATTCAAAGGGAAGGATTCACCCGTGAGGATGATGTGCTCTACATTGACTTGACAGACTTCAACATTGAAAAGGAATTTGTTTTGCGCCGTTCAAATGGAACTTCACTTTATTCCACTCGTGATTTGGCTTATCATAAATATAAAGCTACATTAGGCGACACTGTACTTGATATTTTAGGTTCAGATCACAAACTGGCCGCTGAGCAGATTAGAGTCATATTTGAAGAAATCCTCAGACAAACACCTCCTGAAGTTATATTTTATGAATTCATCACATTGCCTGAAGGTTCAATGTCAACAAGAAGAGGCAAATTCGTATCCGTCGATGATTTGATTGATGAAGCCGTTTTAAGGGCAACTGATGAAATCAAATCAAGAAATCCTGATTTATCCAATGAAGAGATTGCACCAATGGCTGAAGAGATTGGTGTAGGGGCCGTCAGGTTCTTCATTGCTAAACTATCCCCTGAAAAACACCTGACTTTCAAATGGGATGAAGCTTTAAGCTTCGAAAGAGGATGCGCTTCAATTCAATATGCACATGCAAGGGCATGCAAGCTGCTTAAAAAATCAGGTAAGGATATAAGCTCTTTGGAAGTTGCACAAGATTGGACTCCTGATGAAATTGAACAGGACCTGGTAAGGCAAATCGCTAAATTCCCACAGGTGGTTGATGATTGCGCCGACAAAATGAGAGTTCACAATATTACACAATACTGTCAGGATTTGGCCGGTTCATTCAACAGATTCTACAAGTCAGAACAGGTAATCGGTTCTGATGTGGAAGATACAAGATTAATCTTAGTTGATAGAGCTAGGATAACCATTAAAAACGCTTTGGATATTTTAGGTGTTTCCGCACCTGAAAAAATGTAGATGAGTTATTAACTCATCTTTAATTTCTTTTTTTTTTAATCGATATACACGATATAATCTTCTTTTCTAGGCAATGGTTCCGGTGCTTCCATATCAGGATATCCCAAAACCACATGGCCAATCCCTTCATAGGTTTCTGGAATTCCCCATTCTTTTAGGAGTTCTTTTCCTTTCTCGCTTTGGAACTCGTCATATGCCCTGTGAATCCAGCATGAGCCGACACCGATAGCGTGGGCGGCATTTACAAGAACTGTCAATA
Source organism: Methanobrevibacter sp. (assembly GCF_017406825.1). Taxonomy (GTDB): domain Archaea; phylum Methanobacteriota; class Methanobacteria; order Methanobacteriales; family Methanobacteriaceae; genus Methanocatella. The sequence goes on along the minus strand of NZ_JAFQXT010000048.1, from coordinate 18,985 downwards.
CACTTGAACCGTCTTCCTTCCATGTTGGAACTTCACCGTTGGCTAAAACGATCAATAATGTTTTTGCGCCATAGAATGGATCCAAATCGTCCGGAACTTCTGTCGGGAAGAAACTTCTGTTCCATGCTGAAAGTTCCTTGATTGTATCGGGATTTTGAATAACAACTATTTTCGGTGATTGCAGGCCTCTTGCGGTTGGTGCGTAGGTTCCTGTTTCCAGGATGGTTTTTAAATCTTCATCTGAGATTTGTTCATCTTTGAATTTTCTGATACTTCTTCTTGTTTTCAGGTTTTCTATAGTTTCGTTCATATTAACTCCTCACAGATTTTTATTAGATAATCTCTGAAATCATCATATTCGTCTTCACTCAATGATTTTTTAATTTTTTCGTCCCATTCGTTATCATAATCCATTATAGTCTGGGCTATTTCAGCACCTTTTTTGGTGGTTTTTATGATTTTTTTCCTTTTTTTGGGCGTTTTTGTGATTAAACCTTTATTCTCAAGTTTTTCAAGGTTTCTTGTAACTGTGCTTTCATTGATATGGAGTTCCTCTGCCAGTTCCTCCTGACTGATTGCCTCATTCTTGTAGGTTTTTATCAATAAAGGGTATAATCCTGAACTTAAGTCCACATCTTTTAACTTGTTATTAATGAATGTTGTCTGTTTTCTGTGGAGCAGGGAAACAAGAGGTGGAGTCGGGATGTCTTCATCGAATGGCATTGTTCTGGCTCCTTATTAATTTGTTGATATACAATTCGATGCAAGCGTAGCATATAAGCGATCCTATTCCTCCTCCCAGAAGCATTCCGGAGTATATTCCAAATTCTCCCATGTTTAATGTGAATCCCAACAGATATGCGAATATCAAAACCAGAATGAATTCCCTGAATGTTGTCAGGATAAATGATATTGTTCCTTTTCCAACTCCTTGGAATACATTACCGGCACTTGCTCCAAACGGCACATATAATATGAATAGACACATTATCTGCAGGAATCCTGCAATCAATGGCGCTAATCCGGAGCTGTTTTCTGAGTATGAAAATATCAAAGCAATCTGGTTTGCGAATACATATAGGATTATGCACACTATTATTGATGCTGTCAGGGCCACTTTAACAGCATATCTTGCTGTTACTCTTAGATTTTCATATTTGCGGGCTCCATATGCCACTCCTGCAACTGATATTGCGGCTGTTCCAACTCCTATCGCCGGCAACATTCCGATATTCACTATCCTCCATCCTGCAGTATAGACGGCCACTGATGTTGGTCCGGACACTATTGTTAGCATGAAATTCACGAAGATTGTGAGAACGGACAGTACCAATTGTTCAAGACTTGCCGGAATACCTACCACTAGAATATCCTTGTACATCCTGAAGTCATTGTGGAAATCTTTTTTGTTGTAAGAGAGATATGTGTCCTTTTTAATGAATATCCAGTAGAACATTAAAAGCAAACTTATGAACGGTCCAATCGCCGTTGCCCATGCGGCTCCCGCAATCCCCATGTTTAATGTGTATATGAATATTGGATCTAAAATCATGTTTATTATTGCGGCCAATGCTATCGGCAGGGTTGCCCTTTTAATGTCTCCTTCTGCCCTGAATGCGCCGCCGACTATTGGTGGCATTAAAAGTCCTATAGTCCATGCGAATATTATGAAACCGTATTCTGTTGCATAATCTAAAACTGAAGATGCTCCCATCAAAATAAGCAGGGGCTTGAGAAATGCGAGAAATATGGCCGTAATTATTAAGGAGACTATTAAGCTTAGAATCATGTTATGGATTGCGGCGTTGTTTGCAGAATGTTTGTCTTCGGCTCCGATGTATCTTGAAATCAATGAATTTCCACCTGCTCCCAGTCCGTTTCCGAATCCTACCATTATCATAAATAATGGTGTGACATATCCTAATGCTGCCAGGGGTTCTGCACCAAGGCCCGCTACCCAGATACTGTCGATAATGTTGTTTGCAAATATTAGAAACATGCTGGCTATTATCGGCAAGGATAATTTATTGATGGCCTTTTTTGGGTCTCCTGTAATCATTTCTACATTTTCATTTTTTTCCATGGTTTACCTCTCTTGCATATGCAATTATACTCTTGTATATGCAATTGTTAGTATTTAAAGTTAATGTTAAATATTTTTAATCATAAAACTTTAATCAAATAGGAGACCTTATCATGAAAGTTTTAGTTGTTGGAACTGGTGCTCGTGAGCATGCAATTGCTGACGGTTTAAAAGATGATGTTGAGTTATACTGCTACATGAGCAAAATAAACCCCGGAATGTCCAAAATCGCCGAATTCAAACAAGGCGATGAAGGGGAAGTTGAAAAAGTAGCTCAATACGCTGTTGAAAATGATATTGACATTGCATTTATCGGTCCTGAAGCCCCACTTGGAAAAGGAATAGTCGACGAACTTCAAAAGAATGGAATCAAATGCGTTGGACCAACCCAAAGTGCAGCAAGAATCGAAACCGATAAGTCATTTATGAGAAAACTCTTTGAGGACTATCAAATCGAAGGGTCACTTGTCTACAAAGTATTCGACAATTCCGAAGACGTTTCAAAATTCCTTGACGAATTCGACAAACAGGTCGTAGTAAAACCTGTCGGATTGACCGGAGGTAAAGGAGTTAAAATTGTCGGAGACCACCTTAAGGATAATGAGGAAGCAAAAGAGTACTCTTGTGAAGTCATTGATAATGTAATGGGCGGATTTGCTCAAGTAATTATTGAAGAAAGGCTCATAGGTGAAGAGTTCACAATCCAGGCATTCTGTGATGGGGAACACCTAGCTCCAATGCCTGCAGCACAGGACCATCCTCATGCGTTTGAAGGCGATGTCGGTGCAATAACCGGTGGAATGGGTTCATACTCAGATGTCGGAGGACTATTGCCATTCTTAACTCAGGATGATTATGATAAAGCAGTAGAAATAATGCAGGCAACAATTAAAGCCATTGCTGAAGAAGCAGAACCATACAAAGGTATCTTGTATGGCCAGTTCATGCTGACTGCTGAAGGACCTAAACTCATTGAATATAATGCAAGATTCGGTGACCCTGAAGCAATGAATGTATTGCCACTCTTAAAAACTCCATTGGCAGACGTCTGTCAAGCAATCGTTGATGGAACTCTTGATGAAGTGGAATTTGAAGATAAGGCCAGCGTATGCAAATACATAGTGCCAGACGGATATCCTGAAACCGAATATGCAGGAGAACTCATCGAAGTCGATGAGGAAGCTATTGAGGATTTGGGCGCCAAGGTATTTTATGCTGCGGTTTCACAGGAGGATGACGGAATTCACATGTCCGGCTCCAGAGCATTAGGTATTGTAGCCAGTGGAGAATCCATTGAAGAGGCTGAAAAAATAGCTGAAAAAGCATGTGAATTTGTAAAAGGTAACGTTTACCACAGAAGAGATGTTGGAACAACAGAACTTGTAAATAAACGTATAGAACACATGAAAGAAATTTTAAACTAAATTTCTTTTATTTTTTGTGGTGATTTTTATTTCTCAAAGTGAATTTGAAGAACTGAAAAAGCAGCTTTTGGATGATTTTGCTGATTTAAGTGAAGAATTTGATGATGAAACTCTTCAAAAAATCAGGGATCTTAAAGACGATATTAAAGAAAAATATTCCGACACTCCCGCCGAGGAAAAGTTCGATGACCTCAAGATGAGTTATTATGATAGATTCATGAACTCTTTCGAAAGGAACATCGATGTTGATCCCGGAAGATTGCTGGGCCTAACTGACGGCATTTTCGGAATGGTAATGACCCTTTTGGTATTTGGCGTTGCATTGCCTGAAATAGAGCTTTTAACCTCCGGGGATTTTGTTGCTTTCATATATTCAATCACTCCAACAATAGGAATCACCCTTGTAAGTTTCATATTGGTCAGCTCCTTTTGGGTTTACCATCATGAATTCATGAAAATCACCAGTCTGAACATTCCTTTTTTATGGATGCATATTTTCTATCTGGCATGCATTTCATTTATCCCATTTTCAACTTCCGTCATAGGATACTACTCCCAGTTTTTCCTGGCCAATGTAGTTCTAGGCATAAACATATTGCTGACAATTATTTTATTCATGTTAATGTTCAGTTATGCTTCAAATAGAGGATTTTTAGAAAAAACACCTTCAAAAAATGAAAAAAGATATATTTACACCACATTTTTCATTATTATGGGTTTGACAGTCATTGTAAACCTCTTAGATTTCAATGTATCCAGCAACTTCATTTACCTGTACTTTTTAGTCCCTGTAATATCGACCCTCAGGGATATCAATTTTAAAATGAGCTCATAGAAACATTTAATATATATTACAAAGATATACTTATTTTTGTTAAGATTATTTGGGGAATTTCAAATGAGCAGTTTATTATCTATCAGTGATATCAAAGACGATGTGAAATACATTCTTGATTTGGCCAGCAAAATCAAAGCGGGCGAAACGGAAGATAAACCTCTTGAAGGCAAGACATTGGCGATGATTTTTCAAAAGTCATCAACCCGTACCAGGGTTTCCTTTGATGTTGGAATGTACCAGTTAGGTGGAAGGGCCATCTTTTTATCATCCAATGATCTGCAGATGGGCAGAGGAGAACCGATTTCCGACACAGCCAAGGTCTTAAGCCGTTTTGTCGACGGAATAATGATAAGGGCCATAAAACATTCCGATGTAGAGGAATTGGCCAGACATTCCGATGTGCCTGTCATTAATGGACTGACCGATTTGGAACACCCTTGCCAAGCTCTTGCCGACATGCTGACAATCAAGGAACATTTAGGTGACTGGAAAGGCAAGAAAATCTGTTTTGTCGGTGATGGAAACAATGTATCAAATTCCCTTTTGTTAATCGCTCCGTTGCTTGGTATGGACATGTCAGTTGCCTGTCCTAAAGGTTATGAGCCTAATGAGAATATTCTAAAGACTGCTCAGGAATATGCCGATGAAAACAATACTGAAATAACAATAACCGATGATATCGGCTTGGCAATGCAGAATGTCGATGCGGTTTTCACTGACGTTTGGGTGAGCATGGGAGATGAGGCTGAAGCAGAACAAAGAAAAATGGATTTCGCCCCGTTCCAAGTAAATTCCGATTTAATGAGTCTGGCTAATGATGGAGCTATTTTCCTGCATTGTCTGCCTGCAATTCGTGGTCAGGAGGTAACTGCCGAGGTTATTGATGGACCTCAATCTGTAATTTACGATGAGGCGGAAAACAGAATGCATGCCCAGAAGGCTGTCTTATACTATTATTTGAAATAGAGTTATTCTTAACTCTAATATCTAATTATAAAGCCCCCATTATTGCAAATATTATAAATATTCCAATTAGGCACAAACAACATGAAAGGGCATTTGAATCACCGTTAGAGGTGCTTGTTGTAGTTGAGCTTGAAGTGTGTGTTTTTTGTTCATTGTCTTGAATTTCAACAACTTCCGGTTTTTTGACTTCTTCTATTAATTTTTCTCCGCAATTTCTACAGTAGACTGCATCGTCAGGATTTTTTTCTCCACATTTTCTACAATACACTCAAAATCCCCCTTATGATTATTTTTAAAAATATTATTAAACCTATTCCGCCAATAAAACCTGTTATGAACCTTAAGTTATTTGTACTTTCCCTCGGGCCGAAATATTGTGTGATGCCATCAATTGCCACAGGAATCATGAGTATCATCGAAATGAATAGCATGTTTAAATCATACGGATGCCTGTAAAAGAGGTTAAATATCAGATATACAACTAAACCGGTGTAAAAACCGGTGCATCTGGCACAGACTGGAAACTGATGGCCTTTGATAAAGAAACTTCTTTCTGGAATTCTGTGGCACATGTATTTTGCCGGATTCATAGTATCAACACAATTTGCTAACATTAATATTATTTTCAATAATTATATATATTTTTGTATACAAAAAGTTTTACATAATAAATAAAAAGGTTTTTAAAATGAGAGGCGGAGAAGCGATAATTGAATCCCTCAAAAAGATGGGGGTTAAAACAATATTTGGTTATCCTGGCGGACAAACCATACCATTCTATGACATGTTATATGATGCAGACATAGATCATATACTTGTTAGACATGAACAGTGCGCAGCTCATGCAGCTGACGGTTATGCAAGAGCATCTGGTCGTGTGGGTGTGTGCTTGGCAACCTCAGGTCCGGGAGCAACCAATCTTGTAACTGGTATAGGAACAGCTTACATGGATTCTTCTCCAATTGTGGCTATTACAGGTCAGGTTCCAACTCACTTGATTGGAAATGATGCATTCCAGGAAGCAGACATTATTGGAATCACAATGCCTATTGTAAAATACAGTTTTCAACCTAAAGATTCAAACTTATTACCTTCCATAGTCAAATCCAGTTTTGAAATTGCTTCCAGTGGAAGGCCAGGGCCTGTTTTAATCGATGTTCCAAAGGAAGTTCAGGAGGGGGAATTGACAGAGTTCAGAGACGATTTAATAGAAACCCCTGGTTATAATCCAACCATTAAAGGCAATATTCGACAAATCAAGAAGGCCCGCGACCTAATTAAGCAGGCTAAAAAGCCGATGATTCTTGCGGGTGCAGGCGTAATCATATCAAATGCCTGCTGCGAACTGAAGGAATTTGCACAAACAATCAATGCTCCTGTTGTAACTTCACTTTTAGGAAAAGGGGCCATCGATGAGACCAGTGATTTGGCATTAGGTATGCTGGGCATGCATGGAAGAAAAGTTTCCAATGATTATATCAATGAGTCTGATTTGTTAATAGCTATTGGTGTAAGATTTTCAGATAGAACCACAGGCAGACTGGATAGTTTTATTCCCGATTCAAAAGTTATTCATATTGATATAGATCCTGCAGAAATCGGAAAAAATGTTGATGTGGACTTGCCGATTGTAGGCGATGCTAAAAATATCTTATCCTCATTGAATAAGATTTTAAGTAATTATGAGGTATCATCTGAAGTAAACAATTGGACTGATATGATAAAACAGAAAAAACAAGAGTTACTTCCTCGTGTCACTTATGATGATGTGCCTTTAAAACCTCAAACAGTTATCAAGGAAATTTCAGAGGTTTTAACACCTGAATCCATATTGACAACTGATGTAGGCCAAAATCAAATGTGGGCAGCACATTTCTTTGACACTCAAAAGCCACGTAAATTCATCTCATCAGGAGGTCTTGGAACCATGGGATTCGGATTCCCTGCAGCCATTGGTGCTAAAGTTGCCTGTCCTGATGATGTTGTCGTGTCAATAAACGGTGACGGTGGATTTTTAATGGTTTGCCAGGAATTGGCCACCGTTAAGGATTATGACATACCTGTCATTGCGGTTGTTTTGGAAAACAGAACCCTGGGAATGGTATATCAATGGCAAACACTATTATATGATGGAAGACATTCACAAACCAAGTTTAAAGACAGTCCTGACTTTGTAAAACTTGCAGAAAGTTTTGGAATTAACGGAGTTAGAATTACAAAACCTGGAGAAACCAAAGAAGCATTATCAAGTGCAATCAAAGACAATGAACCTATATTGTTAAATGTCGTAATCGATTCTGAAGAGACTTTGCCGATGCTTCCTCCTGGCGCCGGAATCAATGAGATGATTGGCGAATATAAGCTTGAAAAGGATGTGATTTAAATGGATTCAAAATACCATGTCATTTCAACATTAGTCGAAGACAGACCGGGTGTATTGCAAAAGGTAGCAGGAATGTTTAACAGAAGAGGATTCAACATTGACAGCATAACAGTTGGAAATTCAGAGGTAGAAGGATTGTCCCGTATGGTAATAACCGTTCATGCAGATGATAAGGGCTTGGAGCAGGTTACCAAACAACTTAACAAACTGGTTGACGTCATAAAGATTAAAGATATTACTCAAATTGCTGTTAAAAGGGAATTATGCCTTGTAAAGGTAAGTGTTCCCGATGAAAAGGCAAGGGCTGAAATAATGCAGTATACAAATATCTTCAGAGCAAAAATTCTAGATGTAACAGAAGCGTCATTGATTATTGAGCTCACTGGAGATAAACAGAAGATCAATGCATTTTTATCTTTAGTAGAAAGCTATGGAATAATTAGAATAGCACGCACTGGCCTTACAGCCATGTCAAGGGGAGTATAAATATGACTATATTGGAAAATGTTTTAGAAGACAATAAGAAATTTGTAGAAAGTTTTGAAGGCGAAGAAATGTCTCACCATGCGGCTAAAAAGTTAGCTATCCTAACTTGTATGGATTGCAGACTGATTGACTTTTTCGAACCGGCACTAGGCCTTAAAAGAGGAGATGCAAAAATCGTTAGAAATGCAGGAAACTCTATTGTAGGTGAAGATGCCATCAGATCAATTGGTGCAGCCTTATACAACCTTGGTGCTGAAGAAGTATTGGTTGTAGGCCACACAGAATGCGGCATGGCTGGTGCAGATGTGGATGCCTTAAAAGAAAAGATGATTGCACGCGGCATCAAAGAGGAAGACATTGCAAAATATGACCTTGCAGAATGGATCGGCGGATTTGAAGATGAAGAGGAAAACGTTAAAAACGTTGTAGAAAAAATCAAAAACCATCCATTGATTCCGGACGTGCCCGTACACGGTCTAATAATCGATATTGTAACCGGTGAGTTGAAAGTTTTAGTAGATGGTTATTAGTTCCATCTATTTTCCTTATTTTTTTCATGAAAATTCTTCTAATAATTCTAAAATATATTTCGATCTAGATTTAGAATTTTCTAACATTTGAGGTAATGGTTTTGTGGTTATTTTATCATAATCTGCTTCATTTCTCATTTTTCTTAGTTTGTTTAGGTTTCGAGAGATCATTCTACATTTTTTGTCATTTTTATAACGGGGGTGCTCGTTGAAGATTTTTCTAGTTTCTTGGTGCACATTTCCTCTTTTTTCTCCAGTCATGATTCTTTTAGAAGTAGTATTCAAATAAGCTGCTTTCTCATTTATCAAATCTCTTGATGAGCAAAATGCACTATAATAGAATCTACTAATTCCTGTTCTTTGTGTTGCAGGATTTTCATCTTCAATATATGAATCTCCTAGTTCATAGAACTCTTTCCAATCAAATGGTTCTTCTTTTGTCATTTTCATACTCCATCAATATTAAAATTTTATCAACACTGTCCCAATCATATTTTTCATATAAATTGTTTTCCAAGCTTTTTTCTTTTTCAAAAGATGATTTTTCATCAAATGAAGAAAAAATGCCAACTTCTAAAATCAGTTCTGATTCTTGAAATTCATCATAGAATTTAATTTGCATGTCATCGTCTGGAAATTCTTTTCTAATTATGGAAGGTAGTTCAAAGATAATTTTTTTTAGTTCTTCATCTTCATCAATAAATGAAATTATATTGTCAAGGTCATTATTTGGGATTTTAAAATTATTTTTAATCAATTCAACAAGGTCATTATTATTAGATTTAAGATCTACACTTCTGGTATATGATGGTACTGATTTTTGAAATTCTAATTTCATTTTTCTTCCTCAAAATTTTTTGAAATTTAATCTGTATTATGTTATGTCTGGTATATATAGTTTAACTTTAAATTAGCCTTTTTTTAATGAAATAAAAGCAATATTGTAGCCATATTATATTTTTAATATTTAAAATTAATTTTTAACTTTAAGTTACTTTTATTAATATAAAAAATCATAATTATTAAGTGATATTTTATATGATATCTTGATTATTATCAAATTATTTTAAAGAGATGATTTTAAATGAAAATGTATTACGACGATGATGTAAATACAGATGCTCTTGAAGGAAAAACCATAGCAGTAATCGGTTACGGTTCACAAGGAAGAGCACAATCTAGAAATATGGCTGACAGTGGAGCTAACGTTATTGTAGGTTTAAGAGAAAACGGTAGCTCTTGGAACTTAGCAAAAGAAGATGGAATGACCGTGAAAACTATTGAAGATGCTTCTGCTGAAGCTGATATCATTCACATCTTGCTACCTGATGAAATCCAAGAAAGAGTTTACAATGAACAAATTGCCCCTTATGTTGAAGCAGGCAACACCATTTCATTCTCCCACGGTTACAACATCCATTTCGGATTAATAAAACCTGACGAAACCGTAAACATAGTAATGTTTGCACCAAAAGGACCTGGATCCATGGTAAGAAGAACTTACGAAGAAGGATTCGGTATTCCAGGTTTAGTCGCAGTCGAACAAGATGCAACCGGCGATGCTCTACAGTTAGCATTAGGCATGGCAAAAGCATGTGGATTAACCAAAGCAGGTGTTTTGGAAACCACTTTCCAAGAAGAAACTGAAACTGACCTGTTCGGTGAACAAACCGTTTTATGCGGAGGAATCACTGAATTGATTAATGCAGGATTCACAACTCTGGTTGAAGCAGGTTACCAGCCTGAAATCGCTTACTTTGAAACTTGCCACGAAGTAAAATTAATCGTAGATTTAATCTATGAGAAAGGTTTTGCCGGAATGTGGACCGATGTAAGTAACACTGCTGAATACGGTGGTTTAACCAGAGGTAACAGAATCATTACCCAAGAAGCTAAAGACGGCATGAAAGCGGTTTTAAAAGAAATCCAAGACGGCACTTTCAAAAAACAATGGGCTGATGAAAACGCTACCGACGGAGCTAACTTGAAAGAAATGAGAGCTGCCGAAGGTAAAAAAGACATTGAAATTGTTGGTGAAAGACTCAGAAAAGCTTGCGGATTACAAAAAGACGATTAAGTCTTTTTCTTTCTTTTTTTTATTTTTATCATTAATATAACACGTGGTAATCATGGTATTTATTGGAATGGACCATGGAACAACTGGAATTTCTTTTTGTTTGATGTCCCAGGATGGGGAAATAATAGATATTTTCAAAATTGATAGAGAGGATTCCAAAAGCGGCAAAGTATCCGCTATCGAAGAGCTATCCAAAAGAACAGATCTTGATTCCGTTAAGCTAATGGCAATCACATACGCAATGGGTGACGGATTCAATAAGATTCTCCCGATTGAAAAGGTTGAGGACAGGGGAATATTGTCAATCAACGGTGCCGGCAAGGTTACAGGAGGGGGAACTTCCGTATTTTCCGAGCTGGAAAGTTCAGATATTCCAACCATTATGATTCCCGGCCTTCACAAGGATTCCACTTCATTAAATGAGTTGTTCAATGCCGCTTATTCTCACCAGGCAAGCCCGGAAAAGGTGAGCATTTCATATAATGCAGTCAAGCAGACCGGATGGAAGAACTTCATTGTCGCAGACATTTCCTCCAATAGCGTAGACATTCTGATTGAAGATTCCAAAATCAAAGGGGCGATGGATGCCTGTATTGGTGCCATGGGAATTGTGCATGGGCCAATCGATTTGGAAATGATACGTGACATTGATGAAGGCAGACGCACCGCCAACGAATGCTTTTCACATGCCGGAGCCATTAAGATTGCAGGAATCGACGGCAAAGTGGCCAACATGAAAAATCAGCTGCTGGAAAACTATAGAAACGGCGATGAAAAGGCAAAACTGGCCATTAACACTTTGATAATGACCGTGGCAATGGAAATAGCCGGTTTGGATATGGTCTGTGAAAATGACATTGAAGGCATTGTTTTGACAGGTTCTGTTGGAAGTGCAACCGAACCGTTCAACTTTGAAGATGAAATCAATAAGTATTTCAAGAATAAATATGAATTAAGGGTAATATCAAAGGAATCTGGTGCAATAGGTGCTGCTCAAATAGCTAAAGATGTTTATAATGGTAAAAATAATATTTTGGGTATAGAAGTAGATATATGATAGAATCATATTTTCTACAATAGATTTTTTTTGGGCGTTAAAATAGTGATGGACTTATTCCTTTAGGCTAACGTATACGATATTTCCGCCTTTTAAGGTTTGGATGCCGTCATCCTTTTCTAAAACGATATTTAAGTAATTGTCAATAGCTATTATCTTTCCTTCAGCTTGGTTATTGTCTCTTAATTCTACAGTCACATTTTTATTTTTAAATTGTCTGAATAGTTTATTTACTTGTTCTCTTTCTGTCATGATTTTCAATCCTTTTACAGTATATTATAATTAATCTTTTAGATTTATATACTTTAATGTTTTAATATTATACCATGGCAATTAATCAATTAGAAAGTAATTTGGCAGCAATTACCAGAACATTGGCTCAGCTTGAAAAGGACGGTTGTACCGACGAAAAGATTCTAAATGAACTTCGTCAGGAAAGAGATAAAATTCTTAAAGATTTAAATATCTAAAAAATCTTTTAAGTCTTTCATATCTTCAGTCAAATCTATTTTTAATGGAGTTATTGAAGTTTTATGCAAATTGCGCAATACATAACCGTCGCTTCCAGGCAAGTGTGATGTATACGGTTCACCGTCAATCCAGTAATATGGCTTGCCCCGTGGATCAATGCGTTTTTCAATAACCGGATTGTACATCCTGTCACTCAAATGAGAAATTTCAAACTCATCGTCTGAAGGATCGGCAGGAACATTAACGTTTAATAGGTCAATTCCTTCAGGTAATCCTTTTTTTAAAACGATTTTAGCTAATTTATTTAGCATTTTTTTGGCAAATTCAAAATCAACTTCAATGGCACCGTTTTCGAACTTGATGTCATCTCGTGTAACTTCCTGGGAGATTGCAATTGTAGGAATGCCGAAGCTTGCCGCTTCAATCGCCGCACCCAGCGTTCCTGATGTTGTAAGTTCTGATTTTCCAATGTTGAAACCGGTATTTATTCCGGATATCATGATGTCAGGTTTTTCGTCCATAATTTCAAATAATGCGAGCGTAACGGCATCGGTCGGTGTTCCGCTGACTCCATAGCCTGCACTGCCATCCTTTAAAGTATGTTCATTCATTCTCAATGGTTCATATAAAGTCAATGCATGACCGATTCCGCTTTGTTGAGTTTCAGGAGCCACTACATAAGTTTCACATAAGTCTTCAACTGCATTTTTACAGGCAAGGATTCCTGAAGCTGTTATTCCATCGTCATTACTGATTAATGCTTTCATATACTTTATTGGGTAGTTTATTTTTTAAATAATTTTAGGTTGAATGGCCGGTTATAAAAAACTTTAATAACAATTTGTTTCATAAGTTATAATGTTATTTAGTAAAAAACACATGCGGGTGGAAACTTGGAAAAACCACAATTGATTAATTTTATAGCGAAAGTAATGGAGGACTCCGGTTTTAAGGTTTATAAGAATTTTAAAACCTCGCAAAAGGTCATTGACATATATGCAATTCTACCCACAACAATTGGGGATTTTGGAGTAGTTGTAGCATGTAAAAATTATGATAAGGAGTTCAGAATTGGCGTAGATGTATTGAAGGAAATGGAAGAAGTGCAGGAAAGTCTTAAAGCTTCTAAAGTAACTATTGTAACTTCAGCTTATTTCTCAGAGCAGGCTAAAAACTATGCTCTCAGGAAAAATATTAAGCTGGTTGACCGTGACAATCTGCTTGAAATGGCTAAAAAGTATCAGGACAGAACTAACCAAACAACTCTCGACAATACGCCTTATGACGGTGGGGCGTCAGCCTATATTGAAGAGGAATATCCTGAATATACCTATGATGCTTCAGATATGGAATACATCATGCAGAGAAGGGATGCACAGCCTCATTTCTATAAAAATACATTGTACAGACAGATTGATGAAGACCAGCCTAGAGGAATTTCCTCATTGTTGAACAGGAAACCTGCACGCAGAACAGGCAGTTTAAGTCCTTATACTCAAACCAACTTATACAATTATAATACAAGGCCAAGCAGATTTGGTCCGGATTCATTGTTCTTCAGAATAGTTCAAAATCCTATCGGGTTGATTTTGCTTGTCGTTATCGTATCCTATCTTATTTCTGTTATTGCAGGATTGTTAGGAATGGATGCAGGCATGGTCGGTTTGGTGGAAATGTTCGTCGCATTGGCGCTGGCTTATGGATTGTCATTCTATACAGACAGAAATGCGGATTTCATCGTAAAAGGAACATTCGTATTCTTCATTTCATTAATCATTTTAATTATCCTGATTTTTGTATAGGATAATTAGAATATAGATTAAACCTATCAGGTATAAAAACCAAATCATAATGTCTGTCGGTCCGGTTTCTATCCAGATAATTGTGTGTGTTAATATTATGGAGTAAATCCCCACTCCGATTCCTTTTTTTAATTTATGGACCAGTTCCAGAAACATTCCCATAAACAGCATTTGGATGGTCAATCCAATGTATCCGAAATCAAGCATCACAGGTCCGAAGAGTGTTGAAGTCAAACAGACTGTATAGTGCAGTACATATTCTCCAATGAAAGTTCGGGGACTTCCGGATGAGAAAATCATGCTTAATATATGTCCATTTGTGGTTCCTGCCAACGGAATGATTTTTTCAAAGACTTCCAGGGTGAATGCAGCACGGTAAAAGATCAGTTCCAAGGGATTCAGTGTCCAGTGCTGGCCTGCAATTGACTGTGAAGCGATGTAGCCGACAGCCATTAATCCAATCACTATCGCCGCTATGAACAGTATTGCGAATTTTCTGGAGATCTTTTCTAAATAGTATAATGTGATGAAAGAGCTACCTAAAATTCCTAAAACTGAAGTTCTGTAGCCGTTCAGGCCAAATATCAGAGCTCCGATTATTATTAAAGCCAAATATTTCCGGTTATAGTATTTTGCAAGAAGCAGATTCAGCATGATTAAAAATAATGGATAGGCTATTCTCCAGATGTTTGTGGTTGCATTTGCCTTTAGGGTGCTGTTGAATAGTGGAATGCCTCCTAAAAGAACCAGATTGAGTGCCTGCAATATTAAAGCTATTATTGTCAGTGCTAAGATTAATTTTTCGCTTAGAAATGTTATTTCCTTTCCTTCGACATTTGTTTTGTATTTTACGAGTAAAACGCCGATTGCAAATACGATGCAGGCAAAAATAATTGTTAAAATCACTTCCAGTTTCAAGGGATCTTCGAATCTGTAGTTGAATGACCCGATATAGCCCATTGCAAGAAACGCGAGCATTCCAACAACAAGAATCATCGGATTGAAAAAATCAGTTTTATTTTTCATGCTAATCTCCTAGCTCCCTTGCAGAAATTGCCAAATTTCCTCCAAAGTCGGGCATTGCAGCCACATGGGTGTGAACATAGCTTGCAAGAGTGTTCTTTTCCATAAATCCGTCTTGCAAATCATATGACCCTTTGCCTCTTGTAATCTTAAATGCCAATGGATGTTTCAATTCATTAACAATGACTTTTGAATAATGGAATTCGTGGCCGTGGAACACTTCTCCTTTTTTGGAGATAATATTGTCCTCCTGCACTTCAGCTATTGTGTATTTCAGGGCCTGAACGCGGTCTGTCAAAACGGCCTTGTATGGATAAACGTCAACCACCTTATCCTCATGTATGGAGTTCATGAGATACATCAGTCCTCCGCATTCGGCAAAGATTGGCCTTGATTCCTCATGGAATTGCTTGATGTCTTTTAGCATTTGGTAATTGGCGGATAATTCTTTTGAGAATAATTCCGGATATCCTCCGCCGATGTATAATCCGTCAACATCAGGCAGGTTTTCATCGTTTAATGGTGAGAAATATTCTATTTTAGCATTGTTGGCTTCCAGGGCCTCGATGTTTTCCTTGTAATAGAAATTGAAGACTTCATCGTATGCAACACCGATTTTAACATGTTCCTTATTTAACTTATTCCAGATAGGTTCGAGTTCGGAATTTATTTTAGGTGCGGTTTTGGCTATTTCAACCAGTCTGTCGAGATCAATTGATTCCTTGATTGTTTTTGACCAGATGTCAATGAACTTGATTGAAGTTTCCCTTTCGCGTGCAGGAACAAGTCCTAAATGCCTTTGTTCAATGGAAATACTGTCGTCACGAACAATACCTCCAATTACTTCGGTTTTGGTTATTTCCTCAATTGACCTTTTTGTTTTCTCATAGTGCGCTTTGTTTTTAACTTTGTTGAGGATGACTCCTGCAATGTTGACTTCGGGATCCAGTGATTTGAAGCCCAATACAAGAGCGGCTGCACTTTTAACCAAACTTCTTGAATTTATAATCAGTATTACTGGCGCCTTTAATGATTTTGCAACGCTGGCAGTGCTTCCAATATCATTTATTGAGTCGATTCCTTCATATAATCCGCGCACGCCTTCGATGACTGCAATGTCTTTACCATTCATTCCCTTAAGAAACGAATCCCTGACTTGACCTTCCTTCATGAAAAATGAGTCGAGGTTTCTTGAAGTGTTTCCGGTGGCCAGTGTATGGTATGACGGGTCGATGTAATCTGGCCCCACTTTAAATGGCTGGACATTATATTTATCACTTAAGGCTTTCATTATTCCGGTTGCAATTGTGGTTTTCCCAACTGCACTGCCGGTTCCTGCTAAAATGATTCTCATAATATTATATTATGTTGCTTTTAATATACTTTTAATGTAGCATATTTTTTTTCCTAATTTTTATATAATATTAGTAATATAAAATAAATCACTAATATATGGTGATTAAATGAGAATACTTCTTATTCATTCTGATTATTTGAATTATAATGTGAAAAAAGAAACACCTGTAGCCGAGGAAATCGAAGAAGCAAAAAAACAAGGCTCCTTTGATGATTCTTTAGTAGTATTTACAGCTGTTGAAAAAGATGACGAAAATAATCCAGAAGGTATTGTTGAAAACTTAGTTAAAGAGGTTTTAAAAACTAATGATCAAGTTCAAGCTGAAAATATCGTTCTCTATCCATATGCTCACTTGTCTTCATCATTAAGTTCTCCAAAAGTCGCCGTTCAAATCCTAAAGGATGCGGAACAGGCACTTTTAGCTGAAAACTTAACAGTTCAAAGAGTACCTTTCGGATGGTATAAGGCATTTGAAATTTCCTGCAAAGGACACCCATTGAGCGAACTTTCAAGAACAATAACCGCAGAAAAAGAAGAGGCAAAAGTTGAAAGGAAACCTTCAAAATGGCAAATCCTTGAAGGAGACAAGATTACCCAAATCGATGATTTCAACTTCGAAAACCGTGCATTCAAACAATTGGTCGACTATGAACTCGGTCGCGGAGCTTCAGACGAAGGAGAACCTCCACACGTTAAGATCATGCGTGAAAAGGAAATCTGTGACTATGAACCTGCATCCGATGTGGGAAACCTCAGATGGTATCCGAAAGGAAAACTTATCAGGGACCTTTTGGCGGATTACGTTTACGACCTGACAGTTGAGCGCGGAGCAATGCCTGTCGAAACCCCAATCTTCTATGACCTGGACAACCAGGCAATATACGAGCACGCTTACAAGTTCGGTGAAAGGCAATACAGAACAGACACCAAAAAGAATCTCATGCTAAGGTTTGCGGCATGTTTCGGTGCATTCAGACTGATGTCCGATTCATATTTGACCTGGAAAAACTTCCCTGCCAAAATCTTTGAATTGACCAGATACAGTTTCCGTTATGAGAAAAAAGGAGAAGTTGTCGGGCTTAAAAGATTAAGGGCATTCACCATGCCTGATTGCCACTCATTCTGCACTGACGTGCAGGCATCACTTGAGGAATTCTCCCAGCAAACCGACATGTGCATGCAGACAGGCGTGGACTTGAACCTTGACTTTGAAGTGATCTTCAGGGCAACCCAGGACTTCTTTGATGAAAACGAAGAGTGGATGTATGAGATTGCAAGAAAATTCGAAAAACCAATTCTCTTGGAAATCCTGCCTGAAAGGCACCACTACTGGGTATGCAAAATAGACCTTGCAAACATCGACGCATTAGGCCGCCCTATCGAAAACCCAACCGTGCAGATAGATGTTGAAAGCGGTAAAAGATTTGACATTACCTATTTGGGTGAAGACGGCAATCAGCACAACCCGACAATCCTGCACACCTCCCCAACCGGAAGTATCGAAAGGGTGTTATGCGCAATGCTTGAGAAAACAGCTATCGAAATCGATGAAAGAGCACCTATGCTTCCAACCTGGTTAAGCCCAATTCAAGCAAGGATTTTAACTGTAGGAGAATCTCACAAGGAATTTGCAGAAGAATTATATTCAAAAATCAACTCTGCAAACATCCGTGTGGATATTGACGACAGGGATGAAAGCGTCGGCAAGAAAATCAGAAACGCATCACAGGAATGGATACCTTACATCTTTGTAGTGGGAGACAAGGAAGCCGAATCAGGCAAGTTCCAGGTAACCGTACGTGAAACCGGCGAGAAAGTCGACATGACAGTCGACGAATTAATCAATGAAATTAATGCTAAATGTGAAGGAAAACCGTTCAGAAGATTACCTTTACCAAAAGATATCTCAAGAAGGATTAACTTCCAATAGTTTATTAAAAATGAAAATTATATTATAATATGGAGGAAATTTAATGGACCCAATGTATAGAATAGGAGAAGCTCTTATTGGAGACGGCCCAGAATTAGCACACGTTGACTTATTAATCGGTGACAAGCAAGGACCAGTCGGTCAAGCTTTCGCTAATGGTTTATCTAACCTTTCCGTAGGCCACACTCCACTAACAAGTGTAATCAGACCTAACCTAATGACCAAACCGGCAACTTTAATCATTCCTAAAGTAACCGTCGGTGATTTGGATGACGCAAGCAAAATATTCGGACCTGCACAGACCGCAGTTGCAAGAGCTGTTGCAGATGCAGTGGAAGACGGATACATTCCAAAAGACATTGTTGAAGACATTGTAATCAATGTAAGTGTATTCATCGACCCTTCAGCTGAAGATTACAGAAAAATCTACCAATACAACTATGGAGCAACCAAATTGGCTATCAGAAGAGCAATGGAAGGTTACCCATCAATCGAAAAAGTGCTTGCAGAAAAAGACCGTGGAACTCACCCAATCATGGGATTCAAAGTCAAAAAACT